>JBCLEL010000072.1:0-9458 GCA_038913435.1 Chloroflexota bacterium | reverse complement strand
GAGTGCGTCCGCTGAGACGTTCAGCTCTCACTGGATCACATCCAGTCTGTTTTTTGAGGAGGCAGTAACTAAATGACTTTGGAATTGACGGGAAAGGTCACCGATGCTACGCCGAATGGTGTCCTAGCATTTGCCCGTGAAAAGGGCCTGAAAATCGTAGATGTGAAGTTTGTTGACTTGCCCGGCGCCTGGCAACACTTCTCAATGCCGATTGAGGAGCTATCCGTTGACTCATTCAGCGAAGGGCTAGGCTTTGACGGATCAAGCATCCGAGGTTTTCAGAAGATCCACGAGTCGGATATGTTGTTAATCCCGGATCCGGCGACCGCTTTCGTTGATCCAGTTTGTAAGGCGCCGACTCTCAGCATCATCTGCGACGTGCGCGACCCGGTCACCAAGATGCCCTACTCGCGTGACCCGCGCTATATCGCCAAAAAGGCCGCGGCCTACTTAAAGACCACCGGCATCGCTACTGACAGCTTCTGGGGGCCCGAAGCCGAGTTTTACATCTTTAATGACATCAGGTTCGACCAGACCACCCATAGCGGGTACTACTTCATTGACAGCGAAGAGGGCATCTGGAACAGTGGTCAAAGCGGAGACAAACCTAACCTCGGTTTCCGGCCGCGCTACAAGGAAGGTTACTTCCCAGTCCCACCGATGGACAAGCAGCAGGACCTGCGCTCGGAGATGATGCTGACTCTAAAGGCGTGCGGCGTTCACGTCGAAGTTCATCACCACGAGGTTGGTACGGCCGGGCAGGCCGAGATTGATATGCGCTTTGGGCCGCTGGTTCAGATGGCCGACAGCCTGCTGATATACAAGTATGTAGTCAAGAACGTCGCCTATCGCAACGGCTATACCGCCACCTTTATGCCCAAGCCGCTCTTCCAGGACAACGGTTCTGGCATGCATGTCCACCAAAGCCTCTGGAAGGATGGCAAGCCGCTCTTCTTTGATGAGAAAGGCTACGCCAAGCTCAGCGAGACCGCTCGCCACTACATCGGCGGCCTGCTAAAGCACGCGCCGGCCCTGCTGGCGCTCACCGCTCCCTCGACCAACTCATATCGGCGGTTGGTGCCGGGCTACGAGGCGCCGGTCAACCTGATCTACTCCCAGCGCAACCGCAGCGCCGCCGTGCGAATCCCAATGTACTCCGACAATCCAAAAACTAAGCGCATCGAGTTCCGCTGCCCAGACGCGACCTGCAACCCCTACCTGGCCTTTGCCGCAATGCTGATGGCCGGTTTGGACGGCATCAAGAACAAGATCGAGCCGCAGGCGCCGATTGACAAGGACCTCTACGAGCTGGAGCCGGAGGAGGCGTTGCTGGTGAAGTCCACCCCTGGCAGCTTATCAGAAGTGCTGGACGCGCTGGAGGACGATCATCACTTCCTGATGGCCGGCGACGTGTTCACCTACGACGTTATAGACACCTGGATCGCCTACAAGCGCGAGAGGGAGGTTGACGCCATCAATCTGCGACCGCATCCGTTCGAGTTCCATCTCTACTACGACATTTAGAATCCTGTCGGATAATCAACGACAAGAACCCCAAACTTCCTCCGCCGGCGGCGGAGGAAGTTTTCTTTTGTAGCGGCTTGCGGAAAAGTTGAGGCAGGTCATACACTTGAGGTATGAAAGCTTATTCACCTGATCTCCGCGAACGTATTATCACCGCTCGCCAGTCTCCGCAGGCGACTCGCCTTTGGCGAGAGTCGAGTTTTCGACCTCGGACGCGCTCGGTTGGTTTCAGCACTGACTGCGGCTACCCGCTTGCTCAATCTAACTGAAAACCGCTGTATCCGAATGGTCTTGCCCCTTACCCGCCTGTTGCTGCTGGGTTCGGCGCTCTCATTAACCTTCGCGTTGGCTTGCTCGGGCCCGGCGCCCACGCCAACTCCGCCCCTAGCGAAGCTGACTGCTGTTTCACCGATGGCGGCCCCGCCAACCCCCACCTCAACGCCGATTCCCACGAGCACCTCCACGCCCACCGCCTCTCCAACGCCGACGCCAACCCCCAGGCCCACGCTCACACCACTTCCCTCGGCCGAGAGACTCATTAAACAGGCGGGCGAACGCTTTGGGCGGATTCGATCGGCAGCATTTCAATTACGCCTGACCGAAGGAAAAATCGACCTGGGATCGGGTATTCTGGTCGACAACCTGACTGGCCAAATCGCGCGACCTGACCGCTTGCGCCTAAAAACCACAGCGACGATAAGCGGGAACGTAGTTGAATTCGAGCTCATAAAGATCGGTTCACAGCTTTATCTCCTGAACCCCTTCAGCCGGCAGTGGCAACCGCTGCCGCCGGGTTCGAGCACGCTGGAATCGCTTAACCCGTTCGCCGTGGCGGAGGTTTTCTCGCAGGCAACCAATTTGACCCGCGTGGGTCGTTCGAGTATCAATGGTGTTGAGGCTTGGCAGATTCGTGGCATGCTTTCTCCGGACGCGGTGGTACCGCTCATAGGCGCTCGCCTCGGTGAACTCCCAATAATCGCTGAGATGTGGACCGGAGTGCAGGACGACCTCCCCCGTCAAATCCGGCTCGAGATACCGTTGTTGTCGGGGACTCGCCAAATCGTTACGATCGTGCTGTCGGAACTTGACCGCCCGGTAACGATCGAGCCGCCGACATAACCAGAGCGGTCGGTACTCCAAGCTGTCTGGCGGTTCATGATAATTCTTGGCCAGCCGACAAACTTTGTCGCCGTGAGGGGCCTCTGGGCATCTCGAGGAAGTAAAATTACTGCCGAAAAGACGCCTCAAGCTAGGGGTCGATGAGCTTCAACTTACAAACTTCAGGCCCGAGTGGACGGTACGCGCTGCTAGTCGTGTGCATTGGCGTATTTGTCGGCGCCCTCGACCAAACTGTTGTCGTTTCCGCGCTCCCAGCGATGATTCGCGAATTGAAAGTGCCAATTAATCGTCTGGACGAGGCGGCATGGATTGTAGATGGCTACTTGCTCGGCTACGCCGCATCGCTGCCATTGATCGGCCGCCTAAGCGATGTTTGGGGGCGCCGGCCGGTCTTGCTCGGTTGCCTTGGGCTGTTTCTGCTTGCTTCTATCGCCGCCGCGCTTGCACCCAGTCTCTGGTGGCTGGTCGCCGCGCGGCTCGCGCAAGCGATTGGTGGTGGCGGTCTACTGCCCGTAGCGCTCGCGCTGGCCACCGATGACCAGGAATCCCGCACCCGGTCTGTCTTGCTCGGAGTGGTTGGCGCCGCCGCCGAGGGGGGCGTCCTTTTCGGACCGCTTTACGGTGGCGTGGTGACCGACTGGCTCGGCTGGCGCTGGATCTTCTGGATCCACATTCCTCTTGTCATTTTCCTCTGCATTGCAACAATGCGGTTTCTTCGCCCACCCACACTCATTCCCAGTAGCGAGCGGGTCGATTGGATCGGGGCAGCCTGGATTGGGGCTGGTCTCGGCGCCCTGGTCATCGGCCTATCCCAGATTGCCAGTCGCCACCCGACATTGCCGGCGCCGCCGGTGTCCATTATATTGCTGGGAGTCGCGCTGTTTGCCAGCTATGCGGCGGTTGCCTACCGCCGGTCGAGCCCAATCGTCGATGTCAGGATCTTTCGACGGGCCGGTTTTGCCGCAGCGAGCGCGGTCAGCCTCCTGATCGGAGTTGCGTTCATCGTGGTCATGGTCGACATCCCCCTACTGGCGAACACAGTGCTTCGCCGCACGCCCCTCGAAGGCGGTTTGATGCTTATGCGCTTCAGCGCGCTGCTGCCAGTCGGCGGGATCTTAGGCGGAATTGCGGCACGCTGGCTGGGCAACCGCCTCACCGGGGGAGCGGGGCTTATCATCGTTGCGTTCGGCCTCTATAGCGTCAGCCAGTGGCCGGCCAACGTAGACGACCTCCAGATCACGCGCGACCTCGCCATTGCCGGGTTGGGCTTCGGCCTACTGATAGCGCCGGTCGTCGCCAGCGCCGTAGCAGCAGCCGGTCCGAAGCACGCTGGGACGGCAGCCTCCCTTACCCACGTGCTGCGCGTCGTCGGTATGATGGCTGGCCTAGCGGCGCTCACCTCGTGGGGCCTTGCCCGCTTCGAGACAACTATGGCGGAGGCGCCGCTTCCACTCCTACGCCTCGGCGAGGCTGCGGCCGACTACCAACTGCGTCTGGCAGCCTACCAGGCGATCGCTGAGACCGCTATCTGGAGCATTTACCGCGAGTCCTTCCTAGCAGCGGCGATTGTGTCTCTGCTTGCGTTGGCGCCGCTACTCGGCATGCGTGTCCCGCCCTCGACGAAATAAGCTCGGTGGGGAACGATCTCAGCGTCTTCGGCGCAGCCAGAGGCCGGCTGCCAGGCCCGCGGCGCCCGCGATCCCCATCGCGAGCATCGTTATTGGTTCACCTGTGCGCGGCAGAGCGGCTGAGGGGGCGGCCGATGCCGCGGCGACCGTCACTGACGCGCTGGCGGTATTACCAGCAGTGTCGGTCGCGCTAACCTGGAACGTTCCAAGCGGGACAATGGCCGGCAACGTCACTTCCAGACTGAACTTTCCGGCCGCGTCCGATCGTGTAGTTCCAAGAGAAAGCGTTACGCCTGCGGCCGACGCGGCCACCGTGATCGTCGCGTTGGCGGCGTAGCCGCTGCCCTCGGCCGTGATCTTCCCCCCGGGACTAACTGTTGATGGGCGAATCTCGATCGTCGCGGCTGCCAATCCGGTACTAATCAGGCCCACGGCCAGGACAATGGCGAATACGATAGCGGTCGCGAATCGCGCGGAGCGCCGAGCTGTTACCTTTCGACCTTTCTGCACTATGTCACCTCCTTAATGATTCAACCGGTTTCGCAAAGCCGGATTCCAGGCGTCTAACCAATGACCCCACCGAGCAAGCACCATAATTGTAGTTGTTGCGCAGTACCATGTCGACCAGCAGCAGACCGCCGCCCACCGGGGCCCGCTGGTGTCGCACACATCTGATGACTTAACAGGGTGGACGCGCCTTTGGCGAGAGTCGAGTCTTCGACCTCGAACGCGCTCGGTTGGTTTCAGCACTGACTGCGGCTACCCGCCTGCTCAATCTAACTGAAAACCGCTGTAGTGACGGCAAACCCACCGGCGCGGTAAGATAGCCCAGGAATGAAGACTGACATACTCGTCCTGCAACATCATCCGCTCGAAGGTACCGGCCGGTTCGGCGAGGCTCTGGCTCAGGCCGGCTGCACCTGGCGGGCCGTCCATATATGGCGCGGCGACACTCTGCCGGCCTCCGGCAGGCCGAAGCTGGTATGCTTGAGATAGCCGACCTGATAATAGCCCGGTTCCTGCGACTGGCCGTGCTCATATCTCCGGCGGCTGATAGCTGACCGCTGATCGCTAGAGGCTAACAATGACATCTTTGCGCCTGGCCCTCTGTCAAATGAACTCGACCGTCGGCGACCTAGACCGCAACGGCGAAAAGATCGTCCAGGCAATCGAGGAGGCCCGCCGGCAAGGTTGCGACATCATCACCTTCCCTGAGCTGGCCCTGACCGGCTATCCGCCGGAAGACCTGCTGCTGAAGCCGAGCTTTATCCGCGACAACCTCAGCCGGCTGCGCCAGATCGTCTCCCAGGCTCAGGACATCACCGCCATTATTGGCTTCGTTGACGCCGACGGCGACATCTTCAACGCGGCGGCGATAGTCAATAACGGCCGGCTGGCCGGCGTCTATCACAAACGGTTTCTGCCCAACTATGGCGTCTTTGATGAGGACCGCTATTTCCAGGCCGGCAATCAGTACCCAATCTTCGAACTAGGCGAGGTCATCTTTGGCGTCAACATCTGCGAGGACATCTGGTACCCCGGCGTGCCAACGGCGGCCCAGGCCCGGGCTGGCGCTCAGCTCATTCTCAACATGAATGCCTCCCCCTACCACATCGGCAAGCGCGAGGATCGCATGCGGATGCTGGCCGCCCGCGCCGCCGACTACGGCGTCATCGTCGCCTACAACAACATGGTCGGCGGTCAGGACGAGCTAGTTTTCGACGGTGACTCGATGGTGTTTGACCAACAGGGCCGGCTGTTGGCCGAGGGCGCTCAGTTCAGCGAACAGACACTGTATTTAGACATAGATGTCGAGTCGGTGTTTCGGACCCGACTGCACGATCCCCGGCTGCGTAAGGAGCGCCTCGGCTTTGATCCGGCGGCGGCCGGCGTAAGCAAGATCGCTCTAACGCCGCGCTCCGGCCAGCGCAGCCCGCTGCCACCGGCCGAACCATGCCAACGATTGACCGGGCCGGCTGAGGTGTACGCCGCCCTGGTTCTAGGCACGCGCGATTTCGTGATGAAAAATGGCTTCAACAGTGTCGTCATCGCCTTATCCGGCGGGGTTGATTCCAGCTTGGTGGCGACAATAGCGGTTGACGCGCTCGGCAAGGATAACGTCACCGGCGTCTCGATGCCATCCCGCTTCTCGTCGGCCGGCAGCAAAGACGATGCTCGCCGGTTGGCGGAAAACCTGGGCATTGGATTGCTCACCATATCAATTGAGCCGGCGTTCCAGGCGATGCTCGGCATGCTCGCGGGAACTTTTGGCGACCGACGACCCGACGTGACTGAGGAGAACTTGCAAGCGCGAATTCGCGGCAACATCATCATGGCGCTCAACAACAAGTTTGGCTGGCTGCCCCTGACGACTGGCAATAAGAGCGAGATGGCGACCGGCTACGCCACCCTGTATGGCGATATGGCCGGCGGGTTCGCCGTCATCAAGGACGCGCCGAAGACGCTGGTCTATCAGTTGGCGCGCTACCGCAACAGCCAGGCCGGCTCTGACCTGATACCAGAGCCGGTCTTGACTAAGGAGCCGTCGGCTGAACTGAAGCCGGACCAGCGCGACGTTGACAGCCTGCCGCCCTATGACGAGCTGGACCCGATCCTGCAAGCCTATGTCGAGGACGACCGCAGCCTGGAGGAGATACTAGCCCAGGGACATAACCCAGAGTATGTGAAACGCGCCATCTCGCTGGTTGACCGCAGCGAGTACAAGCGCCGGCAGGCGCCGCCGGGTGTCAAGATCACCCGCCGGGCCTTTGGCCGCGACCGCCGGCTACCGATAACGAATCGTTATCGGGGCGTGTAAACTTAAGATCGAGAACCAGAAGTTTGCCGATGTGGAGACTTGTTAAACATGTTAGGACACATTCACGTTAAGAACTTTCGCAGCCTGCGAGATTTGTCCATTGAGGATCTAGGTCGGGTAAACTTGTTCGTCGGCCCTAACAACGTCGGAAAAACGAGTCTGCTCGAAATTGTTTGGCTCTTGCAGGCGCCGGGCAATCCTAGCTTGACAGGCAACCTCGCCTACTTTCGAGGATTTGATCCAGTCCCAGGCACGCCGCATCTTCTTTGGGATGGACTGTTTCATAACATGTCTCCTAACAATGAGATTGAAATACAAGGCACGGAAGTTTCTGGAAACAAGCATTGCCTGCGGGTCAGCTTCTCCAAATCACCCGTTGCACAAGTGACATCTGTTTCTGAAGGAACTACTGGTCCAGGTCTGAACCAAGCTCGTGACACAAGCGCGCTGCCAGTAGAGATACTTCAATATGAATACACGCTTAACGACGAGCAACCCATCCCGAATACTGCCACGGTATCCGGAGACGGCATTGCGTCTCCATTTAACCGCACAATCTCCCCACGGCAGTCGATATTTCTGTCGGCCCGAAAATGGACCAACGCACTCGAGATGGCGGAAAGATTCACCAAGGTCGACGACGCCGGGTGGAAAGACGTGCTAGTCGAAAGCTTGCAGACTATAGAACCTAAGCTTAAGAACCTCTCACTCGGGTACGTCGAGGGAAGACTTTTGCTTCGTGGACAAGTAGATCCAGTAGATCACCCGATCCCTTTGCTACTTCTTGGTGGTGGAGTGGTACGGCTTGCGGAAGTGCTATTGGCCTTGATGCAAGCCCGCGATGGATTGGCGCTAATCGACGAGATAGAGAATGGATTTTACTACGAGAAGCTAGAACCGGCTTGGAGAGCGATCAACTTCGCGAGCCGCCGGGCCAATGCTCAGATATTTGCTACCACTCATTCCTATGAGTGTTTACAGGCAGCGACTAGAGCCTTTGAGGGGGAATTTGCTTCCGACTTCCGCCTGCATAGGCTTGAGCGGAAAGACGGAGATATTCGCGTCGTGACATACGACCACGAGACGGCCCGAGCCGCCGTAGATATGAACTTCGAGGTCCGCTGATGAGCAGTGAATCTGCCTTCGTTCAGGCTGGCGAGACTACTGAGAAGAAAAGTATCAGGCTGCCTCATTTGTTACTTGTCGAAGGCACAGAAGAAGAACAATTCTGGAAGGCGTTCCTTCAGCGTCGTTGTAATCGGAGTGACGTCCAAGTGATGTCGTACGATGGCAAGGATAACTTCCGTAACACCCTACGAGTTCTGCAGAATGACCATAACTTTGATAGCGTCAGGTGGCTAGGAGTAGCCCGAGATGGCGACCAAGACCCACTTGCCGCCTTTCAGAGCGTGTGCGGCACTTTACACGACGTTAAGCTACCCGCGCCTAGCAATTCGTGGCAAAAGACAGAAACTTCCCCATCGGTCGTGATATTTGTATTGCCTGACGGTACAAGCTATGGAGACTTGGAGGCGCTAGTATTACAAGCCATCGCCAATCAACCGCAACGCCCCTGCATTGATTCCTATTTTGAGTGTCTCACTGAGGCTGGCTTGCCACCTCCAACTAATCAGAGGTTCAAGGCAAGAATACTTGCCTACTTCGCTTCACTGGCAAGACCTGAGGGTAGAATTGGGATAGTAGCTCAGAGGGGCGATTTACCTTTGGACAATATAGTATTCGACAGATTCGTTACTTTGCTGCCATCCGTTTAGCCCGAATCAGTATGGTCCCCTACGGGGACCGCGCTACCACTGATAGAATCGCCACAGAGGCGTCTAGGCCGGCGGTATAAAACTGCCCCTCAAGCGGTTGATTTCCACGTAACGCTATTGTTATTGAATCAGCTTAGTGGTACAATCCTGATACAATCAGTAATCTTAATCAACTATTCTCATAGGGTAAAACCCCGGAGATCGCTTGATGGCCCTCGCTGACAACCCGCGAGTCAACGTCACAATCTACCGATTCACCGGCCAGCACGGGCCTTTACAGGTGGCCGCGCATGAGTGCGAGGAGTGCGATCTCAGCATTGCGCTGGTCAATCGGCTTGTCCAGGCTATACACCCCGATTGTTTCGAGGTGGAGGTCAAGTCCTGGTTTCTCTACTTCTGGGAGCCGCTGTTGAAAGGCGGCTGGCACCCGCCGATCATTATGATAGACGGCCAGATATTCAGCCAGGGGATTGTGCCGGACCCGGAAGGGCTACGCTCCGCCTTGATCCAAGCGGTCGAACGCAAGCTGGCAGCTTGCGCGCCGGACCTCAGCGTCGCCTAGTGCATAATCAGACGACATCTTCGGGAATATCG
>JBCLEL010000071.1:0-9564 GCA_038913435.1 Chloroflexota bacterium | reverse complement strand
CTGTCGCCCATAAATTCAGAGAGGGAAGGAGACCTGCCGCGCCTTTGGAAGGGATTCAACGACTAGCACGGGGTTTCACTGCGGATAGATCTTCTCAGATTGCAATACGGCGCTGGCGTAGTTCAGGCAGGCCCTTATATCTTCGGAGGTGAGACCTGGGTAGTTGCGCAGAATGTCATCCTCTGACTAACCCTGGGCCAAGAGGTCAATGATGAACTCCACCGCTAGACGTGTGCCTTTGACTACCGGCTTTCCCACCAGTATCTCCGGATTCAGGACGATTCGTTCCTGCCAGATCATGGCAAATTCCCCCTTCCGCGCCGGACCAAGATTTCATCCAATTTTAGTCTGAGAAGTCGGGTGAAGTCACTCGTATCACTCTACCGGCCAACCGGGTATCGCCTCATCAATCTCCTTCATCAGCCGGATCGTCTCCTTCAGCGCAACGACGATCCGCTGGTAGTGAGTGAGGTCCTCGTAGCTGAGCCGCCGGCTCCGCCGGTCCTTCAACCACTTCTCGCAGACCTGGTAGCCACCAACGTGGAACTCCCAGACCTCCGGCGGCACGCCGTCAAAGCGCTGCGCCGGCCTGGTGGCGCTGCCCTTGTTGATATAGACCCGGCCGGCCTGCGTTCCATCCGGCGGAACGTAGCGCGGATGCCCCGGCTCGACCAGGTTGTCGCCGGTTACGGGATAGGTGGTGAGCAGCAGGCTGAACGGACTGGTGACGGTCGCGCCGGGCTGCTTCCAGGAGGCGGCCGGATAGCTGTCCTCCATCAGATGCAAGGCGACCAAGTCGGCCCCAAGCTGGCAGAGCATCCGGAACAGATCAACGTCGCTGGTCAATGGGACTCGTGGGAAGTCAATTTTGAGGAACGCAGCGTAGCGGCTGCGGTAGGTGGGCGAGTGGAAGACGGAGTAGATGTAGTGGAAGACATCCTCCGGCCCGAAGGTCTTTTCCAGATCGCCCCGGCCATCGGGGACGAAGCTGAGGCTCAGCCGGCCGGCTATGTCCTCGACGAAGGCCGGCGCCAGGTTGGGCCGGCGCTCGTCCGCTCGATAAAGTCTGCCGGCGATCTCTTGTTCTGATGGGTAAAAGTAAAGCGGAAGCAATGAGTCGATGGTCTTGGACGATACAATCACGTGATCCACGATCTTCGATGTCGCCAGGCAGTGCTGCCAACCGCCGGCGACTTCAACGCGTCGGGGGCAAATGATAGCTATGTTCTTGCCTGCCAGCATGTGCCGCATGACCTCGGAACGAGGACGAGTGACGACCTGCTGAGCATAAACAATGTAACGAAGGTCGAATGGCCGATAGAGAATAGCTTTGACCGTAGTCTTGGGAAGGCTGTGGAGCCGTGCTAGCCGCTCGGCCTCGGGCTGTGTGTCGGCAATGGTATTGGCATCCTGACCAGTTACGACGCCAACAGTGTTCACTGGCATGGCCTCGGTGACTTTCCACCCGCGCTCATACTCGGATCGGAGGCTGATGTCCTGGGGTGTGAAAAGGTAGAACGGCGAGTCCGGTGCGAGCGTAGTCCAGCCGGTCATCTCCACGCTCTGCTCCGCCAGCCAAGCATACTTGCCGTCATTGCCTTCTCGCTTACCCCAGAGGTCAGCGTGGTAGACTCGCGCCGGTCCACCTTTGCCAGCTTCTTTGACAAAAATACCGACGGCGACTCCTTGCTCGATGTCGAAGACATTTTCGTCCGGCCCGCCGTCCGGCGCTCGCTCACGCTTCTTGCTGTTGCCGTGTAGGTTGAGCAGGTAGATGTCGGTGAAGCTGTTCATCAGTTGCTGGCGCATCCCGCGAAAGGTGGGGTTGTCCAGGTAGCCGTGGTTGGTGATAAAGGCGAGGACGCCGGCGCCGGTCTTTTCGATCCGCCACTGGCCGAAGCGGATAAACTTAACGTAGTCATCCTGGAGCCATTTTGGATTGCGCTCGCCAAGTGGTTGCCCGTCCACTTGGTAGTAGTCGTCCAGCAAAGCGCCGATCCATGTGCGCTCGCGACTTTTCTTGCCGGTCTGCACATTCTTTGTCTCCCGCCAGCTAGCGTTGGCGGAGTGGCCGGAATAAGGCGGATTGCCGAGCACAACCATGATCGGCTTGTCGCGCTTGATCGCGGCGGCGGCGTTGGCCTCCTCGGTGATGATTCGCTCTAAGCCGAATAGTCCGGCTATCTTCTCCTCCGCTTTTTCCAGGCTGTTGGTCAGGTAGACTCCGAGCCGCTCATCGCCGGCGAAATCGTAGCGCCAGATCTCGCGTTGGGCGTCGCTCATATCCTGGCCGGCCAACTGCATACCGAGCTTGAGGTGAGCGACGGCGTAGGGCGCCATCAGCAGCTCGAAGCCGAACAGCCGGGGCAGCAGGTCTTGTTGGACGTAGCCCGACCACATGCCGGCGTTGTTGCTCTCGACATATCGCTGGCGGATCAGGTCAATGACGGCGTAGAGGAAGGTGCCAGTGCCGCAGGCCGGATCTAGGAGCAAGACCTTGTGCGAGGTCTCGGTCCGCTGTTTGCCGCTCTCGTCGGTTACCTGGTATTGGACTTTCGCGCTATCAGCCAGCCCATCGGGGCAGTTGAAGCGCGTCTTTAGCAGATAGTCAACCGAGCGGACGATGTAGGAGACGACCGACTCCGGCGTGTAGTAGACGCCGCGCTTCTCTCGCAGCTTGGGGTCATAGGCGGCCAGGAAGGTCTCGTAGAAGTGGAGGATCGGGTCCTGCTGGCCGGTGCGCCGGCCAAATTCGGCCAGGATTGCGCTCATATCCGCGTGGGCCAGCAGTTGGGCGAGATCGTCAACGAAGCCAACAAACGGCTCGTCGTCCAGTTCGACGCCAGTGATTGAGTCGAATAGCCGGCGGAGGAAGGGATTGGTCTTGGGTATCTCACGGGCGGAGCCCAGGCGTTGAAAAGGGGCCGGCTCTTTGTGGTTGCAACGGGCGGCGAAAAGGCCATAGGCCAGCGTCTGGGCGAACATGTCAGCGAAGTCTTCGGGTTTCAGGTCGGGGATCAGCGTCTTCTCGAAGGCTTCCTTGAGTTCGCCCAACGTCGCCGACGCCTGCCCCTTCTCGAAGGCTTGGACGATGCGGTCCCTTATCTCGTGGGTGAGCTTGGCCATACGGTTGGCGAGTTCTTTAGCCGTGGCGATTGGCTGCGGCGTGTGATCGAGGAACTCCGTCAGCAGATCGCGCGCGTCGTTCTGGCCGGCTCGGTCTGGGACGAGCTTGCCAGCAACGCTGATGGTGGCCAGCCGAGCCGATTTGCGAAACTCTCCGTCGACGTACCAGCGAAAATCCAGGTAGTCGGTCAGGATCAGATTAGGAATCGCTGCTCGATAGCTGCGGACTTGCTTGCCATCAGATGTGCTTGGACTGGATCGGTCGCTATCTCGCCCAATGGAACTCAGGTCATGACCAATATCCTTAGCCTCGATGTAGCCCAGCCGAAAAACGTTGCCGCCTGCACGCTTTGATACCTCGACATCTGGCGCTCCGCAGAAGATCCGTTTCTGCTCATTGAAGGCGGTTATTTTGTGCCCAGCAGTAGTCGTAAACGACTCGATAAGATTTACGAGAGCCGGTCGATGGGTATGCTCAACTGCCGAGCCGGCTAGATTTGCCTGGATTTTGTCAAGGTATTGGGTGAAGGGCGAAGTAGGCATCGGTTCACCTGCCGGCTGGGATGTGCCGCCATTCTGACACGCCGCGCATTGGCCGGCAAGGGGTCGGCGGTTATGTTCGCCGGCTTAAAAGCCGGGCGCTTGCTGTGGGCTTAAAAGCCCCGGCCTTTAGGCCGCGTCGGAAGCGCCCGGACTTCAGTCCGGCGAAATAGCCAATCCCTACTACGCCGGCTGAAAGGTGGTATTGGCCAGGGCGTCGCTTAAATACCGCTGAAATGTGGGGACAGCCTCATCCAACGGGACGATCGCGCTCGCCTTCTCGCCGCGCGCCTTCACCTCAACGCCGCCGGCCGCCAGGCTCCGCCGGCTGTAGGTGACACGCCACGGCAGCCCGATCAGGTCGGCGTCGTTGAACTTGACCCCCGCCGTCGCATCACGGTCATCGTAAAGCGCCTCTAGGCCGGCGGCCTTCATCTGATCGTAAAAGCGATCGCAGCCGGCCTTGCTCTCGGCGTCGTCAGCCAGCAAACACAGGTAAAAGTGGTAAGGGGCAACCCGCACCGGCCAGACGATGCCGCGCTGGTCGTGACGCTGCTCGACTATGGACGCCATCAGCCGGTCAACGCCAATGCCATAGCAACCCATAAGGATGAGCTTTTGCTGACCTCTGGCATCCAAATAGGTCGCCTTCATCGCCTCGGTGTACTTAGTTCCGAGCTTGAAGGTGTGGCCAAGCTCGATCCCTTTTGCCTCTTTCAGGGGATCGTCGCAGCGCGCGCACAAATGTCCGGCCTGGGTCACCGCGATGTCGGCCGACTGCGCTACGGCGAAGTCCCGGCTTGGCCGGACGTTGCGCAGGTGGTAGTCGGGTTGGTTGGCGCCGGCGACGTAGCTCCCATCGCTGACCGAATCGTCAACGACGACCCGGACACCATTCATGCCCACCGGCGACAGGAAGCCGGGGACCACGCCGGCCTGGCGCAATTTTTCATCGCCGGCCAGCGCTAGATTGGTGGCTTTGGTCGTTTTGGCGAGCTTGGCCTCGTTGACATCGAGGTCGCCGCGTATGACGGCCGCGACCAGGCCGCCGTCGGCCTCGTACATCACAGTCTTCAAGAAGTGCGAATGTGGTAGCTGGAAGAACCTGGCGAGGTCGTCTATCGTCTTGACGTTTGGCGTGTGGACCAGAGAGGGCGCAGCGGCGCCGTCGTCCTGGCTTCCAGCCGCCGCCGGCTTCTTGCCAACTGCGATGTTGCGGTTAGCGGCGTAATGGCAATTAGGGCAGACTATGATCGTGTCTTCGCCGGTCTCCGTCAGCATGATGAACTCGTGCGAACCCGTCCCGCCGATCATACCGGGGTCCGCCTCAACCGGGATCACATCTAGCCCGCAACGCCGGAAGATGTTCTCGTAGGCCCGGTACATTCGTGGGTAGTAGGCGTCGAGGTCCGCACTATCGGGATGGAAACTGTAACCGTCCTTCATTATGAACTCGCGCAGCCGGACCAGCCCGCCGCGCGGTCGCGGCTCGTCGCGTATCTTGGTATGAATCTGGTACAGCATAAAGGGCAATTGGCGATAAGAATGGACTTCGCGCCGAGCAAGGTCGGTGACAACCTCTTCGTGGGTCATCGCCAACACCAGATCGCGCTCAGCCCGGTCCTGGAATCGGATCAGCTCCGGGCCTACCGCGTACCAACGCCCGCTCTCCTGCCACAGTTCGGCCGGATTCAAGATCGGCATGATGACCTGCTGGCCGTCAATGGCGTCCATCTCTTCGCGGATGATGTCAATGATCTTGCGCATGACGCGCTGGCCCAGCGGTAGATGGCTGTAAACGCCGGCCGCCACCTGGCGCACCAGGCCGGCCCGCAGCAACAACTGGTGGCTGGCGGTTTCGGCCTCAGCCGGCGCTTCGCGCAGAGTCCGACCAAAGAGAGACGACATTCGCAAGGGAACACCTCGACGGTTACGATGTTAATCACCGCTGAGACGCAGAGGCGCTGAGAATTCTGAAGGTTGATTTTTTCTCTGCGCCTCGGCGGTTTATAGCTTCTCCGCGACTCGTACTAAGATCACCCCCGGACTCACGCAGATGCAAGAGTCGCCTCAGACAACCTAAGCAATCTCAGCAAAAGCCCAATTGGTTTACCGCTACTTGAAAAGTTCCTCGGTTTGAATTGGCATCAGGATGTCCAGGTAGGTCACAAAGATGATTAACGAAACCAGTATTGTTAATCCTATCAGATGGATTGCGCTCTCTCGCTGGGGATCAACCCGGCGGCCACGAACCGCCTCGATGACGACAAATAGCAGCCGGCCGCCATCAAGAGCTGGTATCGGCAGCAGGTTCATTATCGCCAGGCCGGCGCTAATCAAGGCTGGCACGAAGAGGGCTGGGAACGACCAACCGGTGGTGATTGTCTGTACCGCCGCTTGTGAAGTGATCTGAAAGATGCCGACCGGGCCTACTGGACGCGCCATCTCCCAGGGGATCAGGCCGCGAATCGCCATCGCCGGCACCGAAAAAGTGAGCACGATGGTCTGCCAGGTATAGCGCACCCCTAGCACAAAGGCTTCCGGCAGGGAGTGCGCCACCCGGTCAATCTTGGTTGGTTGGGTGACGATGCCAATGCCCATCGGCCCCTCCCCCTCCGGCCAGGTTGTGCGCGGAGTGACGCTGGTGACGATGACCTTCTCACCTCGTTGGACCTCTAGCGGGAGCGACTTACCGAGGTTTTCCTGAGTGGTTGACTGGAGTTGGCTGACGGCGGTGACGCTGACGTTGTTAAGCCGGAGGATCAAGTCGCCGATCTGCAAGCCGGCCTGCTCGGCCGGCGACCCCTCGACAATCTGCCGAACCGTGACCTGGCTAGCTACGACGGTTGGCCAGCCGGTGGCAAAGGCGGCGCTAAAGAGCAGGGACGCGATGATTAGGTTCGTAGCCGAGCCGGCTACCAGCACTGCCGTGCGCCACCACCGGCTCTGACTGGCAAAGCTGCGCGGGTGGGTCGGGTCCTCCTCGCCTAGCATCCTGACAAAGCCGCCTAGCGGCAGCGCGTTTATCGAGTATAGCGTCTCCCCACGCCGGAAGCCGAACAGGCGAGGCGGAAAGCCAAAGCCAAACTCCTCGACCCTGATACCGGCCCTCTTTGCCACAACAAAGTGACCTAGTTCGTGGAAAAACACTAACAGGACGAGCACTATCACAAAATAAGCGGGGCCAACTAACTGATCCATTTATGGGACCTCAACTGAGGAATGACCTGTCATATTACAGGCGAATATCAAAGTGAAAAACGATGCAGCCTTGTAGGGGCGGTTCGCGAACCGCCCCTACATATCTACCAAATCCCGTTTTCATTAGAGACACATCTAGATCATAGACCATTGCGAGAGATGTTTGGGGGAAAAGTAAGTATTCAGATTTAGGGGGATCAGTTTTGCAAGCGCACGCGCATCAATCTAAGCTGATATCGTGTCCGGCGACATCCGACTGGTGAAAACACGGCGGGTTGCAAGGGCGGAGCCATTGCCGGGGGTTGTGGGGGTGTCCCCCACGAGTGGAGTTCCCCCTTCTCCTGCGAGGAGAAGGGGGTCAGGGGGATGAGGTCGGCCTCACCTAAGGGTTGGGAGTGACGGGGACGAAACCTCTGGAACCTGAACAATTACTGGCAAAAGCGTTCAGGCGCGGACGCTGAGAGCCATTTGACGGGCCTCACTTCTGGCCCACCGGTCAATCTCCTCGACTCCGGCCAGGTCAAAGTCTTCAACCGGCTGGTGCCGCCACATCACGTCCTGCGCAAGCTGGTGTATCTGGTCGAACCTGATCTGGCCGGCCAGAAATAGCTCGACGGCAACGTCATCAGCGGCGCTCAGCACGGCCGGCACGCTGCCGCCCGCCGCCGCCGCTTGCAGGGCTAGCTCGAAGCACGGATAGCGACCCGGCGGGACGGCGGCGAAGTCGAGCCGGCCGGTCTTTGCCAAGTCCAAGTATTCGCCTGAAGTCGGCAGTCGTTCAGGGTAGGACATCGCATACTGGATCGGATGGCGCATGTCCGGCAAGCCAAGCTGGGCCTTTAGCGAACCGTCGTGAAACTCGACCATGGAATGAACGATTTGCTGGCGGTGTAGCAACACTTCAATCTGGTTGTAGGGAACGCCAAACAGCCAGTGCGCCTCGATCACCTCAAAGCCCTTGTTCATCAACGTGGCTGAATCAACCGTGACCTTCTTGCCCATCTGCCAGTTGGGGTGCTTGGTGGCCTGCTCCGGCGTGACCTCACCTAGCCGTTCGACCGGCCAGTCGCGGAAGGCGCCGCCGGATGCCGTCAGAATAAGCCGGCGGACGGAGGTATTTGCGCAATCCCACCATTCGTCGGTTTCGCCGCGCAAGCACTGCCAGATCGCATTGTGCTCGCTATCAACCGGTATCATCCGAGCGCCGGTTTTGTCACCCAGATCGCGCAATAGCTGGCCGGCCATCACGATTACCTCTTTATTGGCTAAGGCAACGTTTTTGCCTTTGGACAAGGCGATGACCGATGGACGCAGGCCGGCGCTGCCAACGGTGGCGACGAAGGCCAGATCGTAGTCGTCGCTGGCAGCCATCTCCGCCATCGTAAGCACTGACAATTTTTCGCCGTCTGGGTTTATCAGGCGCGGATCCGAGCACCAGACGTAGCGCGGCGAAAATTCGAGAATCTGCTGGTTGAGGAGGAAGCTGTTGGCGCCGGCCGCCAGACCAACGATCTCAAAGCGGTCCCGGTGCCGGCGGACAACGTCGAGCGCCTGCCGACCGATTGAGCCGGTTGATCCAAGCAGAAGCACGCGCTGGCGCCGACTATCTGTCAAGCTGTCACACTCCCGGTTAATCTAAGGAAATAGTAAAGGGCCGGCGCGGCAAAAAGCAAACTATCAATCCGGTCGAGCACTCCACCGTGTCCGGGGAATAGTACGCCTGAATCCTTGACGCCGGCCAACCGCTTTATCAACGATTCAAACAGGTCGCCGGCCTGGGCAAATAGGCTGACGATCAGCCCGCCGGCCAGGGCTACGAGCGGCGGATAGCCGATGACCGGCCCGACCAGCGCCGCGACCAGGCCGCCAAATAGCAGGCCGGCCAGCGCGCCTTCCACCGTCTTGTTGGGGCTGATGGTTGGCGCGAGCGACCGGCGGCCAAAGGCCCGTCCGACAAGATAGGCGGCGGTGTCGGTTGTCCAGACAATAGCTAGCAGCCATAAGATAGGCTGATACCCGCTGGCCTCGCTGAAGAGGCTCTTCAGTTCGGGCGCGCGCAAGAGAACCAGGTGACCAACGCCAACTCCAAGATACCAGCCGGCCGCCAGCGTCACCGCCAGACTGATGCCGACGCCCTTGAGGTCGGCGGTCGCGGCTCCCAGTGCCAACAACGACAGCAGCAGCCAGACCGCAGCAAAAAGGGCGAACGAATTGACCATGTGGGGAAAGGCGAGGCCGCCGGCGATTGCCAAACCGGAGATGGGAACCAGCGCCTTCCACATCGGGTTGTCCGACGGCCTGACGAACGCCATCGCCGCGATCTCCCAGCCGCCGATGACGACCAGCAGGCCGGCTACCAGCACGTAAGCGATGTCACCAAATATGACGATGGCCAGGGTTACAGGGATCGCGATTGCCGCCGTCAGGCTGCGTTGTTTAAGGCCGGCCATGGATGTAATACCAACAGTCTCAATATAGACCCTGCTATCACAGTGCATGAGGGAACCGCCCCCTGGGAGCGCGGGCGTCCTCGCCCGCCCCCAAGCGGCCAAGATGGCCGCGCTCCCAGGTAGGACGCCAAATCAGGGCTTTTCTTGCTCCAATTTGTATAAGGACATCTTAACGGCAGGAGTAGGATAGGCGTCAGGCGGTCACTTTGCCGAACTTGCGCTGGCGCGAGGCGTAGGCTTCTAGCGC
>JBCLEL010000070.1:0-9769 GCA_038913435.1 Chloroflexota bacterium | reverse complement strand
TCGTGTCACCATCAACCAGCAAGATATGACCGGGGATTAAATCTGACGCCGGCGCCGCCAGAAATACCGCTCAGGTCACATGCTCAGACAACCAGTCGAACGTTTCATCCATGACCTGGTCTAGCGCCGGCGGCAGAAAGACCTCGTAATGGCTGAATCCGCGTAAGACAACCAGCTTCTTAGGTTCGCCGGCCCAGGCGTAAAGTGCCTCCGACTCCTCCGGCAAGACCAGTTCGTCGAGATCGGAAGTTATAAAAAGCGAGGCCCGTGGCGAGATGCGGTCAACGACCCACTCTGGGTTGAAGCCAAGCGTTTCGTGTATGAACTCCAGCGGCGCTTGCATCGCTGCGCTGGGAACTCCCGCTCGGACCCGGGCGCCGACTTCCTGTGACTTTGGGTCCTGCATCAATACTTCGCTGCGGTCGGCCATCTCTGATTGGCCGGACATCACCTGTCGCTCGCGGTCTCGGATGGAACGTTCGAGCAGCTCGCGGTACTCCCAGGGCCGGCGGACATGCCGCATCCAGCGCCCGCCATCGCCGACGCCGGTCACGCTGACGACTGCCTTCGCGCGCGGGTCAATCGCGGCGGTATATACGGCGGTTGAACCGCCGTAGCTGATGCCGTAGAGAGCGATCCTGTCCCGGTCCACCTCAGGTTGTAGCTCTAAGAAAGTCAGCGCCGCCTGCGTATCTTCGACTCGACCGAACGGCGCCAGGCGCAACGGTGGACCTTCGCTTTTGCCCCAGCCTTTGTAATTAAAGGTGAGCGCGACGTAGCCGGCGCCGGCGAAGCGCCGGGCCATTTCATTTACCCACATGTCCTTCACACCGGTATAGCCGCAGCATATTACTACTCCTGGCCGCTTCTGGTCGCCGGCCAGGTCATCTGGCAAGTACAGGTCGCCTTCCAACCGGCAGCCGCCGCTATAAAACTGGACTGCTTTCACCATAGCTCTACTCCTCGCCGGTCATATCATCATTTTGGCTGGGCGCAGTATAGCGCGGCAACTGCGCCGGCTAGCGCCCACCTAAGCAATTTCCAAACACACTTAGATGAGCTTCACGGGGCAACTGCGTAATTCCTGTACCATTGACACATATGATAAACTAATTCATATGAATTCAAAGTTACCGTCAAAAGCTGCGAGATTTGAGCAATGAAGGAGGGGGTGATGCCTGACTAATAGATGGAGATCGAAACGTCGGCGGAATTGTAGCGTCCGCATAGCTGGAAACCAGCTATGCTAAGGCACAAAAGGAGATGTGAGATGTCAGACAAGGTGTTCGCTTATCGAGTAACTCGGCGTTCGCTGCTGGCCGGCCTCGCCGGTGCGGCTGTTGGTCTTATAGCGGCTTGTGCGCCGCCACCACCGCCAACGCCGGCGCCGGCCCCACCGAAGCCTGCTGAGGCCCCAAAGCCAGCGGCGCCAGCGCCGACGGTGGCTCCTCCTAAGGTCGCTGAAGAAGGCACTCTTCGGTTGCTCACGACCCACGGAGCAGCCATGCAGAGTTTCATAAAAGCATCCCTCCAGCGCTTCAGCGAGAAGTATCCTAAGATCACGGTTCAGCACGAGGACATCACCGAAGGATATTACGACAAGCTCGGTGTTATGGTTGCCGGCGACACGTTGCCGGACGTGGTGAATCTTCGCACGTTCGACATGTATGACTGGTTCCAAAAGAAGAGCCTGCTCGACATCAGTTCATATATCAAGTCGGACCGCGAATTCGATGTGAACAAGATGGTAAAACCGATCATGGAATCCTGCTACCAGGAAGGCAAGTATTGGGGTCTGCCCTACGACGCCTCGGTGATCGTCCTCCAGTACAACAAGGACATGCTCGACAAATTCAACGTCAAAATCCCAGATGAGAAGTGGACCTGGGACACGGTAGTCGAAGCGGCCAAGACGATGACAACAGGCAGCGGCGCAGATGCGACCTTCGGTCTGGCAGCGGCGCCACCAATGCAGACCTGGATGGCCGAGCCGTTCCTCCATCAGGCAGGTGGACGGTTCGCCAACAAGGAGCGCACCGCCTTCGTGACCGACACCCCGGAGGTGATCGCCGCGATCCAATGGTTGGCAGACCTTGTGCTTAAGCATAAGGTTGCGCCCACACCTGAGCAGGGGACGGCGGTCAACCTCTTCAACGTCGGCCGCGGGGCGATGCTCTTTATGGGTCAGTGGACGGCCCCGGGCTATCGCGAGGCTTTGAAGTTCAACTGGGACTTCGCGGCGCTGCCGGCCGGGCCCAAGGGCCGCGCCCAGATCACCCACGGAGGCACCTACATAGGCTACACCAAGACGAAGGTGCCGGACCTGGCCTGGACCATGCTGAAGTGGATCGCCGGCACTGATTGGCAGAGGAACGTCTACGGCAAGTCCGGCTACTCCGTGCCATCGCTAACTACCGAGCATGGCGCCTACCTTGATCCCGTAGAGAAGGAAGGCAAGCCGCCGAAGAACATAAAGGTGGTCCTGTCGGAACTGGCAATCGCCGAGACCGGCGAGCTCTTTCCAAACTACTGGAAGTCGCTTCAGCAGTGGATCGACGAGATCAACCTGGTGCTGCTGGGCCAGAAGAGCCCTGCTGAAGCTGGAAAGGATGCCAAGACGAAAGCCGACGCTATCATCAAAGATGCTCTGAAGGGCCTCTAATACATCGACTCTCATCACACGCTCCTATCCCGCTTGCTAGTGCGGCGGGATAGGAGGGTATTAACTACTGAGCCGTACATTGACAGTTAATAGTCCAGAGAGACGTGGGTAGCGCTGGGGCTTGTCCCCAGCCCATTCAGATCAGCGGACCGACCAATGAGCGCGGGACAAGCTCGCGCGCTACAGATTATGGATCAAGCAGTCTGGTTTCTATTAGCTATTTGAGCACGGATCAGTAATGGGGAGGGATCCATGAGCGCGACCATAGCTAGCAGGGCCAAAGTGCGCCGATGGTACCAGACCAACACCGGCAGCGAGGCTCTCTGGGCCTATGTGTTCATCTTCCCAAGTCTGCTCCTTTTGTTCATATTTACTCTCTTCCCGGTTATTGCCGGGTTCGCCCTTAGTTTCACCAAGTGGGACCTGCTACAGCCCTGGCAGTTCATCGGGCCGGATAACTACATCCGGTTGTCGCAAGACGAGGTCTTTCATAAGACTCTCGGCAATACCATTTATTACACCGTCGGCGTGGTCGTGCCGCAGACCGCGCTTGCACTGATTATCGCCGCTGCACTCAATCAAAAAGTCCGGGGGTTGACTTTTTACCGGACAGCTTACTTTGTACCGGTTGTCACGTCCACAATCGCCATTGCGATGGTATGGCAATGGTTATACCAGGCTGAGTACGGCGTGATCAATTCCTTTCTTCGAATGGTCGGAATTGAGGGCCCGAAATGGCTCTTTTCATTGACTTGGGCAATGCCTTCGGTCATCATCGTGAGCGTCTGGCGGAACGTGGGCTACAGTATTGTGATCTTCCTAGCAGCGCTGCAAGGCGTTCCTGAAGAGCTATATGAGGCGGCTAAGATTGACGGCGCCGGCGCGATTGCCCGCTTCTTCCACGTCGCCATCCCCCAGATCTCGCCCGCGATCTTCTTTGTCCTGGTGATGTCAGTTATAGGGTCATTCCAGGCATTTGACCTCATCTACGTATTGACACAAGGAGGACCGGCTAAGGCAACGACAGTCCTTGTCTACTACCTATACCAGAACGGTTTCCAGTGGTTCGCGATGGGCTATGCGGCTGCGCTTGCTTATGTGTTGTTCGCTTTTGTCCTCATAGTTACATTGATCCAATGGTCGCTCCGACGTCGGTGGGTCTACGGCGAGTCCCTAGACCGTTAAGACTTGCCATTAGAAGGTGAGACACATTGTCAGCGTTGTTAACTGAAAAAGCCCAACGGGTTTCAGTTGGAGCGGTGCGTGCGGGCCGGCGCCTGCGTATCGTCCAGCAGGCGCTTCTCCACGCCGTTCTGCTGGCAGGCGCGTTTTTGATGGTCATCCCATTCTTTTGGATGGCCTCGACCTCGCTGAAGACGCTCGATCAGGTATTCGCCTACCCACCGATATGGATCCCCAATCCGATCGTCTTCCAAAACTATGTTTATGCGATGACTGTATCGCCCTTCCACATCTATCTCCTCAACACACTGAAGATCTCGGTCCTGGTTACGATCGGTCAGCTCATCACCTGCTCACTCGCCGGCTACACTTTCGCGCGGATGCGGTTCCCGGGGCGTGACGCGATCTTTTTTGCCTACATCGCGACCATGATGATCCCCGGCCAGGTCACGATCATCCCGGTCTTCGTAGTGATGAAAACCCTTGGTCTATTGGATAACCACGCCGCCGTGATCGTTCCGTTCCTGACAAGCCCCTTCGGAACGTTTCTGTTTCGTCAGTTCTACCTGACGATGCCAGTCGAGCTCGAGGATGCGGCCAAGATTGATGGCTCCAGCTACTTTGGCATCTATACTCGTATTTTCTTGCCGCTGTCCAAGCCGGCCCTGGCAACGCTTGGCGTGTTCACCTTTATGCACAATTGGAACGACTTCTTCTGGCCGCTCATTATGCTGAATTCGGCACGTAACAGGACGCTCACCCTTGGGCTGATGGAGTTCCGCAATCTCATGTTCGGCCTCGCCGAGTGGCACTACATAATGGCCGGTGCAATGATCGCTCTGCTGCCGATCCTGATCATCTTTATGCTGGCGCAGCGGTTCTTCGTCCAGGGCATTGCGCTGTCGGGCATCAAAGGGTGATTCGACGGGTCAGCAAAGGCCATCCGGCATCGCGCTGGTCAATTAAGAAGGTCCTCTGGCCTCAGCGCAGTAAGTGTGTGGACAGGTGTGGCAGTTACAACTAGGACCGGCAGCCTTTATCTAGACAACTATCGAGCTGATCTCCCACTGGTCTGAGGATGACGCCGGACATAAGAGGGTCAAGTGCTGGTTTTTAGATAAGCATGGACATTTACTTTAAGGAGGAGTCAAAAATCTTATGCCAAAGCTGACGTTTGAACGTTACTACGACAAGGTGCTCGGTGGATGGAACGGAAAGTGCATCGGCGGCACCATTGGCGCACGCGCCGAAGGCTATAAGGGCCTGATGGAGTACGACTTTGAGCGGCTGAAGCCGGATGAGATCATCCCAAACGACGACCTCGACGTCTCGATTATGTGGCTCCATACGATGGAGCGCAAAGGCATCCATATCACGTCCCAAGACCTGGCAGATGCCTGGATGGAGCACTGCTTCTTCTCGATGTGCGAGTTTGGCTTCTTCAAGCAGAGCGTCCGGCGTGGGCTTCATCCGCCCTTGACTGGCATATACAACAACTGGTATTTCAACGAGTCTGGCGGCGCGCCGATGCGACCGGAGCTTTGGGCCTTGATCTGTCCCGGCAACCCAGACCTGGCCGCCGCCTACGCCGGCCAGGATGGCAGCATTGACCACGCCGGCGACGGCGTGCTGATCGAGCAGTTTTACGCTGGCATTCAGGCCGCTGCCTTTGTCGCGCCGGACCTCACTTCGGCGATCCAGCAAGCTATGCTAGTCCTGCCGGCCGGCTCAAAGCCGGCCCGTTGCGCTCAATACGTGATTGAGCTGGTTGGCCGGCATCAAGATTATCGGGTGACGCGCCGGCTGATGCTCCGGCGGTTCGGCCACACCGATCCAACTAAGGCCGTGACCAATCTAGGCATGGTGATGATCGGGTTGCTCTACGGCGGCGGCGACTTCGCCCAATCGCAGATTATCGCCAACAACTGCGGCTACGATACCGACACAACTTGCGCGACGGTTGGCGCAATCTTCGGGGTGCTACACGGCGACAAGGCGATCCCCGAAGAGTGGAAGGCGATCATCAGCGGCGAGTTTAAGATGCGCTTTCCCCTGGATAGAAGCCACCAGATGGCAGACCTAGCGTTGGACACCTGTCGAGCCGGCGTCACGGTGGCCGAGGTCATGAACAAGCAGATCGAGATCACCGACATTCCGGCCAACTTAGGCCGGCTGCCGACCACCTTGCCGGCCCGGCCGGCCACCATCGAGGTGTCTTATCCCGACAAAGTTGCCCTCGGCGCCGGCGAGTCCACCACGGTCGACCTGACTGTTCGGTACCACCAGTCAACGCCTTTCGCCGGCTCGCTGCGAGTCACGGGGCCGGATTACCTCGGAGTCACCCCTTCATCAACCGATGTTCGATTCGCTGGCCCGGGGGAGAGGCGAGTCACGCTAGACGTTGCGATGCCGGCCAAGCTTGTCCGGCTCAACGACATAAATCTGCTCAAGGCGACATTGACCGGGACTGGCGCCGGAGAGGTGACACAGACGTTTGGTATAGTTGGCGCGACTCCGTTGGCTATATTCGGTCCATTTTGGGACCCGTATGACCGCAGCCAGCCGATTACCCCCTCGTTGGCAAACCACTATATGCCGCGCGCCGATTTGATGTTCAATAGCTTCGCCGACATAAACTATGCTTACTTGAACGAGGACAAGCTGGCGGCCGGCGCGGCGCTCGACGACCCGGCCTTGCAAACTGACGGGCCAATTGATCCGCCCGGCCTTTTCTACGCCCGCGAGAACTTTCTGTCGCTTGACCGCACATTTGGTTTTGAGGGGTCAGCAGTATTCTACGCTTTGTGGGACTTTGAGAGTCCGGAGGAGGTTGAGACGCATTTGATGGTGACCGGCCGCGATCCGCATAAGGTCTGGGTCAATGGCAAGCTGCTTGTCACTTCTGAGCGCTTCCAGGACTGGGCGCCGGTCAGCCGGAAGCGGCCGATGGTGCGATTGAACCAGGGGCACAACCGCTTCGTCGCCAAGCTGTTCAGGCTGGAGAACTCGACGAAGTTCTCCTTCCACTTCCGCTACCCGAACGAGGCCAGTTGGGGCGTCAACCGCGACAACATCCTGACCAACCTGGTCTCGATTGTGCCGGCGGGGCTGGAGGTTGTGACATAGGAGGCGAAGAAATGCCAATATGAACTTGGCTACTATTACATCAAAAGGGCGGATCACCATACCCAAGAAGGTTCGTGACGCGCTAGGCTTACGGGGACACGATCAAGTACTCTTCACGCCAGAGGCTGGGAGAATGGTGATGATCCCGATTCGCAAAAAAGGTCTGAAGGAGCAACAAGGAATATTCGCTGGTATTTGACCCTCCGAAGGATGGGAAGCTGAACGAACTGCCGCCAGAGCACTTGCAGTTCGAGAGGCTCTTGATCTCGATGCTACCACGGGAGGCGGCGACTGATTCTTTGCTCGCGCCACCTTCGCTGACCGGCCGGCCGGACCGGCACGTTGACGTTGCCCGGGTGGAAGACCGCAGTTGTCTACGCTAAGCCGGCGCCGACCAACGCTTTGACCGTCGAGCCTGACTTGGCGGCATCGAAGGCGATGCCGGTTTCAGTCAGATCAAACCGATGGGTTAGAATCGGCCTTAGCTCAAGCTGACTGAGCCAGGCGACCGCCCGCTTAAACGTCCAGGGGCCACCGTTTGCCGTCAAAAGCGATAACTGCTTGCCGTGAAACGCGGCTAGATTCAACTCCAATCGGGCCGACGTCGCGTGGGCCCCGACCATCACGACTCGGCCTCGTTCTTTCGTCAGCGTCGTACACTCATTGAGCGCGGCTGGCACCGCGGCTATCTCAAATGCGACATCAACACCGTCGCCTTTGGTGAATTCGGCTACCGCTTCGGCAAGCGACTCTTTGCTTGGGTCAACCGTAATATCGGCTCCTAATCGGCTTGCCACCTCGCGGCGTCGCTGATTGATCTCGGAGACCAGGACTCTGGAAAGCCCGCTGTGCTTGGCAACCTGCAACAGCATCAGTCCAATCGGGCCGGCGCCGATGATCAGCGCAGTATCACCTGATTGAACGTTGGCAACGTCAACCGCTCGAACGCAACAGGTCAGCGGCTCAGCTAACGTCGCAACATCCAGACCGACACCTGATGGGACGGGCAAGACTTTGGTCATTGGCAGGACGACGTACTCGCAAAAGCCACCGGTAGGTCGGCGACGAAGGCACTCTTTGGCTGGGCGGCCGACTAGACAGTTTGCGCACAAGCCACAGCCGCCGGCCGGCATACAGGTCACGGCGTCGCCTACTGACAGATGGGCAACGCCCTCCCCGACGGCGTCTATAAGACCGGCGTACTCGTGGCCTATGACCTGGGGAGGAGTCATCGGGCTGAGCAGTCCCTGAACCGCGTGCAGGTCGGTGCCGCAGACACCACAGCCGTAAACCTTGACCCGGACCTCGTAAGGGCCCGGCTCCGGCAACGCTGAATCCTGGACTTCAAATCGGTGCTCTCCTAGCCACACCGCGCTCCTCATTTATCTTCCTCCGTTTAACGGCGCATTCGCCAAGTCCCTGTCATTATCCGCCGACTACAAAGTGCGCATCGTAAATGCCAGACTAGGCATAACCTCATCCCCCTGCCCCTTCTCCTGCCAGGAGAAGGGGTGAATGCCGGTGGGGGACACCCCCGGACCCCCGTCAGAGATCGCCGCAGGCAACCTCTGCACACGTCTAGTCGGGCTTCAGCCCCTTCAACAAGCGCCCGGACTTCAGTCCGGCGACTGTTACACGCTATTTCAACAGCATTTTCATTTATGCAGCAGTTTCTAACGAATTCACTATTTAGCTTTATTCAACTGAGTCCGGCGCCGACCAACACTTTCACCGCAGCCCCCGACTTAGCCGTGTCAAAGGCGCGGCCGATGTCCGCCAAGTCGAAGAAGTGGGTCAGCAAGGGTCGCAACTCCAAATGGTTGAGCCAAGTGGCTGTGCGTTGGAACGCGCCGGCGCCGCCCCAGGACGAGATAAGAGACACCTCCCGCCGGTGAAACGGGAGTAGCTCTAGTTCTAGCCGGGCGCTGGCGGCGTGCACCCCCACCATAATCACCTTCCCTCCGTGTCGGACCGACTTGACGCAGTCGTTCAACGCGGCCGGTACAGCGGCCACCTCAAAGGCGACATCTATGCCTCTGCCACCGGTGAAGTCGGCAACTGAGTTGACTAGCGATTCCTTGCTGGGGTCAATCGTCAGGTCGGCGCCAAGTCGGCTCGCCATCTCGCGCCGAACTGGGTTTATCTCCGACACTAGGACCGCCGACGCGCCACTTCGCTTGGCCAATTGCAGGACCATCTGTCCAAGCGGTCCGGCCCCGACAATCGCCACTTTCTCGCCTGACCGGATATTAGCCAGGTCAACCGCCCGCACGCAGCAGCTTAGAGGCTCCAATAGGCTGGCGACCGCCAGATCAGCGCCGGCCGGCAGCGGGATGACCTTGCTGACCGACACCACTGCGTACTCGGCGAAGCCAGGGGCGGACTTCGGCTGTAGACACTCGTAAGGCGGGCGACCAGCCAGACAGTTGGCGCAGATGCCGCAGGCCGGTGAGGGCAAACATACCACCGGATCACCTACAGCCAGATGGCTCACGCCAATACCAACCGCATCAATGACGCCGGCATACTCGTGCCCTAAGACTCGTGGCGGCTGGTACATGCCCAGTAGTCCCTGTACACCGTGCAAGTCGGTGCCGCAGATGCCGCAACCGTGGACTTTGACCCTCACTTCGCCGGCCCCAGGTTCCGGCAAGGGTGACTCCTGAATCTCAAAGTTGTGCTCGCCGAGCCAGAGTGCAGTTCTCACCTTAAATTCTCCTTACTGAAAACGATCTCGTGCGAATCTTAGTCTATCACCACGCCTGGCCAACCGTAATATGCGCCTTTCCAGACGCTATG
>JBCLEL010000069.1:0-9771 GCA_038913435.1 Chloroflexota bacterium | reverse complement strand
AGCCGGCTGTTTTGAACCACCGCTGCTGGCGCTTAAATTTTCCTGCTCAAAACTAGGCGGAGCTAAACGCTCCGGGGTTAAGTTCACAAACGAATCCACAACTTCGCTAAATGGAGCGAATTTGACGACCAGTGCAACATCGAACGCAGCCGCAAGGTCTTTCAGGGTATTGAGAGTGTAACGTCCGTAATTAGGATTCTCCCATTGAGAGATTGTTTCCTGACGTTTACCGAGTGACTGTGCCAACTGCTCCTGAGTCAAGCCACGATCATCTCGTAACATGCGTATTTGAAATGCAAGACCCGTACCGACATCTGCGGCAAACGCCCGCCGATATTCCGGGTTCTCCAAACTCTTTAGTAGTTGCTGGCGCTTCAGTACGTTACCAATTATGTTCGACTCTATGCTTATTGGGGTCATCGTCCACCTTACTCCTTCTCTTAAATGCTTCCTGACACTCGCTGTCTATATCGTCGTCAGATTTCCTGAATCCATGCAGCAATGTCGGCGTTGCTCGCCCTGGGCCGTGACAGAACAGGATTCTGTATTGCCGTCTAAAGAAAACTACCCGAACCTCAAGTAACTCCCTGCAGTTCTTTTTGAGCTGTTTAGCATACTTTGGATTCCATTTACTGATTGGAGTTTCCTCCAAATATCTAATCCACTTGTCAAATTTCGCGTGTACCTCCGGCGTAACTTCGCTGCCACTAAGCCAAAACAGAATCACATTACCACCACCGTCATCCACATAGTCGTAGAATGTGAACTGCGAACCCATAATATCACATTTTTCCTATACACACAATAGGATTTCTGCTACGACGGAAAATGCGCCGCAGTTTATTAGTGTGCTCTCTGAGTTTAGGATCAATGTCCGGCGACCTGCCGCAGCCGCTCGTCAAGCTGGCTCTGCAAGACAGCGGTGGTGAAGTCGGCCCGGGTGCGTTCCAACACGCCACGCGCCGCGTCGGTCGTTCGACGCAAGCCGTGTGTCATCGCTTCAGGATAGTCAATGGTTACCAGTAAGTTATATATTTCGTCCATGTAACCGAGCAACCGCTCGCACTCGTCTAGTTGGTTATGGCGCAGCCGGTCTAGTATGTGTCGGCGCAGCTCGCCGACCGCCTCGCCGAGGCCGTTTAGGTAAGCCGCGTCCTCAACCGCCAGCTCCTCCTGGTTGGGCATGACGCTCCGGGTAATGAGGCCCAGAGTGACCGACGCTTCCACGTACTCTTTCTGAGCATCGTGGATGAAGCCGGCGTAAAACACATCGGGATGCTCTTTGAGGCCCGCGCCGGCCATCTGCGCTGACCTTTTCGCCTCCTCGACCAGCCTGGCAGCCTCGTCAAACTCAAGCCGGTGGATGGCGCGAATCGCGTTTGCCGCCTGCCGGGTGGTTTGCCGGCACAGCGCCAACGCCTGTTCGCGGGCCGCATTGCGTTCCTCATATAGCTTATGGTACTTCTGGTAAAGCGCCTCGAAATCATCGGTTGGCATAATCTATCAATCACTACCCAATAGTATTAGAGCGTGTGTGGAAAGCCATACACGTGAGCCGGCTATGGCCCTCATCCCCTTGATCCCCTTCTCCCGTGCGCGGGAGAAGGGGAATTTCGGCTGGGGGACACCCCCAGACCCCCGGCCAAGGGGCTTGCGCCCCTCGGCACTCCCCCTGGCCGGCCTTTAGGCCGCTCGCCAAGCGCCCGGACTTGAGTCCGGCGACGCAGACCCGCTTCTCACACACTCTCTTAGAAATGAGTAAAGCTCTTACTTAAAGAAATATCCGGCCGGGCCGGCGCGTGGACGCCCGGCCCAACGGTGAATCTACCTATCGCCTGCAGCGGCGCAAGGTTGCGCTCGGCAAACTCGCTGGCCAACTGATCGAAGGAGTCAGGAGCGACCGCCATCAGCAGTTCATAGTCCTCACCGCCACCTAGGAACACCTTGACCGGGTCAAGTCCTAGCCGGCCGGCCATTTCAACGAACTCCCGGTTAAGTGGCAGTGCCTCAACGTCAATTTCGGCGCCGACCTTGCTCTGATTGCATAGGTGGGCGAGGTCGCCGAGAAAGCCGTCGCTTATATCCATCATGGCGTGTACAACTCCAGAAACAGCGGCCAATTGGCCCTCAGCCACCCGTGGCGTCGGCTTTTTATGGGCGAGTAGAAAGCGCTCACCTTCAGGATAGCGGTCAGCCTGTCCGCTTTCGGCTAAAGCCAGGCCAAGCGCCGCGTAGCCAGGCGTGCCGGTCACGACAATCAGGTCGCCGGGCTTGGCGCCGGACCGGCGCAACAGACGGGCCGGCTCGCAGCAACCAACCGCTGTCACGTCAACAAAGATCGGCCCGGTCGTGCGCGAAACGTTGCCCCCGATGATTACAACGGAGTGCCAGCGGTTGATCTCGGCGATACCGGCGTAGACAGCTTTGATCCAGTCTATCTCCAGGTCAGCCGGCAGTCCCAACGAGATAATTAGGTAGAGAGGTTGAGCGCCCATCGCCGCCAGATCGCTGAGGTTCACCGCGATTGCGCGCCAGCCAACATCCTCCGGCTTATGGGTCCGCCGGCGGAAATGTACATCTTCAACCTGCACATCGCAGGTGGTTACCACAGCTTGTCCGGCTGGGACCTGAAAGGCGGCGGCGTCGTCACCGATGCCGATAATCAAGCCTTCGGAACCGGTGACATCGGCGTTGAGTAGGTCAATCAGGTCAAACTCACCGATGTCGCGCAGCAGGCGCTTCCTACCAATCATCTCGTCGCCTAAAGCGAAGACACGAACCGGTCGATCCGGGCAAGCGCCTCGTTAATATTCTGAATTGAGTTGGCGTAGGAAAGGCGCAGGTAGCCGGCGCCCTGATGACCGAAGGCGGCGCCCGACAGAACAGCGACGCCGGCTTCTCTTAATAGCCGGTCGGCCAGCACGTTGCTGTCCAGACCGATGCCGGTAACGTTTGGAAAGACATAAAATGCACCCGCCGGCCGCCGGCATCTGATTCCTTTGATCGCGTTTAGCCCGTCAACGATCACTTCGCGCCGGAGTTTGAACTCGGCAATCATCTTGCGCCACGGCTCTTCTGGCCCGGTCAGCGCGGCGATGCCAGCCTTCTGAACAAATGTTGCCGTGCAGGACACGCTGTTTGTCACCAGCCGGCCGATGTGAATGGCCAGTTCAGCCGGCATAACGCCGTAGCCTAGCCGCCAGCCGGTCATCGCGTAGGTCTTGGAAAAACCATCCATCAGGATAGTTCGCTCCTGCATACCAGGGAACTGAATGATGCTGTGGTATTTTCCCCCGTATAACATCTCGCTGTAAATCTCATCGGACATCACGGCAAGGTCGTTTTCGCAAGCGATCTGGGCGATCTCCTTCAACGAATCTTGGGTCAGCGCGCTGCCAGTCGGGTTGTGTGGTGAATTTAGGATAATCAGCTTGGTCCTAGGAGTGACTAGCGAGCGAAGCTGATCAACATCCAACCCGAAGTCGAACTTCTCTGTCAACGAGACTGGCACCGGCTTTGCCCCGACAAACCTAATCATTGACTCATAGATTGGGTAACCGGGGTCTGGAAAGATGACCTCATCTCCTTCCTGGGCCAGCGCCAGCATGGTGAAGAACATTATCGGCTTGACGCCAGGAGTCACGATGACTTGGTCCGAGGTGACGGCGATGTGCCGCGTCCGACTGATGTGATCGGCAATGGCCTGCCGGAGCGGTCCAATACCCGGTGAGGGCGAGTAGTGGGTATATCCATCGCGCAGCGCCTTGATCCCCGCCTCGACGATGTGCTCTGGGGTGTCGAAATCCGGCTCGCCAATCTCCAGGTGGATCACACTCTGGCCAGCAGCCTCCAACTTCTGGGCCTTGGCTAGCACCTCAAAGGCGGATTCCGTACCTAGTCGGGTCATTCTGTCCGTGATTTTCATACTGCTCAGTATCCATTTCTTCTGGGTTGCGCGTGTCTCGTTGAGTTTGTTCGAGGATTGTCCAATCCAAACAGGTGGTCGTAGTGGAAACATTATAGTCCACCCGACAGCGTTTGGCAGATGGCTAAAGTTTTTTGAAGAAAAAGTCGAATCTATCTACAGGAGATGGTCTGGTCAGTGAAGGGAGTCACTGCCAGACGGTCTCTCGGATCCGAATGGCGATTATCCTGACCATCATGGTGCATGATCATGCGACCCTTTTGGGAATGGTGGAACGATCTTCCGTTGGGCAGCCAAACTGTAGCGCGGGGGCTTGTCCCCCGCTCGCTTCCTAATTCGGCTGGGGACAAGCCCCGCGCTACGGGACCTTGCCGACAATGACGCACATCCAAGGCCTTTCCCAAAAGACTATCTTGAACCTATACTAGGCGGACTCTATGTGGTGCAGGGGCGAAGCCACTAACGGGGGATGTGGGGGTGTCCCCCACTAATCATTCCCCCTTCTCCTCGTAGGAGAAGGGGCAGAGGGATGAGGCGTCCTTCACTGGTGAAGGATCCAGGGTAAACACCGAGCTGTGGTAGGGGCGTATGGCCATACGCCCCTACAGTGGTATTCCCGAAAATGTTGCCTGACTGTGCACTAGTCAAGGCCGGCCAACCGAGGCGTAGGTAAAGCCGGCGGCCCGCACCGTCTTGGGGTCGTAGATGTTACGCCCATCTATGATGATTGGCCGTGCCATCAGTTGCCGCAGCCGGCTGAGGTCTAGCTGCTTAAACTCATTCCACTCGGTCACCAGGACCAGCGCGTCGGCGTCTTTCGCGCATTCGTAGGGGTCGCCGGCCAACTCGACGCCGTTGAGCTGCCGGCGGGCGGCCTCCATCGCCGCCGGATCGTAGGCGCGAACGCGGGCGCCCTCAACCTGCAGTTGCTTAATCACGCTGAGAGAAGGCGCCTCACGGATGTCGTCGGTATTAGGTTTGAAAGAGAGACCTAACACAGCAACCAGGCAGTCACGTAGCGACCCGCCTACACATTCGCGCACTTTAGCCACCAGCCCCCGGCGCTGATCGCGGTTGATCTCCATTACCGCTCGGAGTAGCTGGGGGTGGCAACCGTTCGTCGCGGCGATATATTCCAATGCCCTCACGTCTTTTGGAAAGCAACTCCCGCCCCAGCCTACGCCGGCCTCTAAGAAGGCCGCGCCGATGCGCCGGTCGTATCCCATGCCGCGGGCAACGTCTTTTACGTCGGCGCCCAGTTGCTCGCAGATCGAGGCCAGCTCATTGATGAAGGAGATTTTGGTCGCCAGAAACGAGTTCGAGGCGTATTTGATCATCTCGGCAGTCCGAGGATCGGTAATCATAATCGGCGCTTTCAATGGCTCGTACAACTTGGCTACCTGTTCGGCCGCCTGCCGATCGCCGGCGCCAAGCACGATTCGGTCCGGGTTCATAAAGTCGTACACGGCCGCCCCTTCCCGAAGGAACTCCGGGTTGGACACCACCGCATACCGCAAGTTTGGTCTGATGGCGCGAGAGATGATGGTCTCGACCCACTCGTTGGAGCCGATTGGCACCGTGCTTTTACTGACAACGATGATGTCGCCGGCGACGCTGCTGGCTAGACTCTCTACCGCCGACTCGACGTGGCGCATATCGGCCTCGCCATCCGCGCCAGACGGAGTGTCCACGGCAATAAAAGCGAACTCGGTGTCTTTCAACGCTTCGTCGTAGTTAGTTGTGAAACGCAGTCGGCCGGCAGCTATGTTGCGCTGGACTACCTCTTCCAAGCCTGGCTCATACATGGGCAACTTCCCACGTTTCAGCCCTTCGATCTTCTCGTCGTTGATGTCCAGGCAAACGACCTGATTGCCCAGGTCACTGAAGCAGGCGCCGGTGACCAGGCCGACGTAGCCGGCGCCGATTATACATATAGTTGCCATGCTTTTTTAGGATCCTCCGAGTAGGGGCGTATTGCAATACGCCCCTACCTTTGCTGGTTCAATGATGCCACTATCTTTCCCACAACCCGGTGGGCCATGCGAACGCTATAGTTTTGCCCTCGGTCCTGGGGATATACCTGGAACATGTTAGCAAGGAACACGCCCTTTAATGGCGTCTCGTGCGGCGGAACGTGGTTTACGAAGTCAGTCGTCACAATTGGTTGAGCGAACGGCGCCTTGAAGACAAAGACCTGCTTGATCCAGCCACGGTTGAAGGCGGAGTTGATCCGCTGGATGTGCGGTTCAAACAGCTCGACTAGCTCCTGGTCGGTCATCTTCAGCAGCCGATGGTCCGGCGGTAGGTAGTTGCCGAGGTAGTCCAAATGCCGGCCGCCATAGTCCTCAGGCCGCATATAGTTAGTGTGCTCGACGATGTTCAGGAATGGATAGCCAGGATCGTTTATATTCAGCCAATAGACACCGTTGAGCAATTGCCGGTCTAGCTCCAATATCACACAGAGGGCGGTAAAGGCTTCGCCCCAGTCGTAGCGTTGCACGTACTCTTGGGGCAGGCCGGCTGCCAGCCGGACGAACAGCCTGGTCGGCAGGGTTGCCAGGATCAGGTCGAATCGGAGCCGGCTGCCGTCGGCCATCGTCAGCGATGGGCCGTCCTCCCCGCTCTCGATCCGCTGGACGCCGGCGTTTGTCTGAATCGCGCCGCCCATCCGCTCGATGCGCCGCGCAAGTTCGACGTACAGCCGGACGAAGCCGCCACGAAGGTAGCCGAGGGAAGCGGTTCGCAGGTGCACTCTGGCCCAGAACCAGGGCATCGAGATAGTTGGATAGCGGTCACCGAATTTCTGCTGCAAGAGCGGCTTCCAGATGATCTCATAGGCCGGCCTTCCCATCCACTTTTGCAACCATTCGGCGGCGGTTACCCCTTCCAGTACCGAAGGATTAGGTAACAGCTTCAGATAGGCGAGGGCGGCGCCGAGGCGCAGCCGGTCAACCAAGCTCAGCGGCGAGAAGCGCAGCACGTCCATAGGCGAGTCCAGCCGGCGAATTATGTTCTGATAGAGCATGCTGGTGGCCGGTCGGGGCCAGACCAGGTCCTGGCCCAGACCTACCTCGTGGATCAGTCGAGTTATATCGCGGTCGGTCTGGAAAAGGTGGTGGTAAAACTTTTCCAGGTAGGTATCGCCAACCTTAAAAGCGGTGGCTAACCCGCCCAGCCTATCCTCGCGCTCTAGCACGGTGACTTTTATGCCTTGTTTTGCGAGATCATAGGCGGCAGTCAAACCGAGCGCCCCACCGCCGATGATCCCCACCGACCATTGCCGGCTAGCCATCGGTGCTTCTCTCTTCGGATATGGCTGGGTCGGCCGAACTCGCCGTCGCCAAGCTCAGGTTGTGACGCCACATGTAGACGAAGCCGAGCACAGTGATCGGCACTAACAGCGCGAGGTGCAGGGCCACGATGTAGGCAAACGCTAGCTGCTTGTCCGCGCCCAAAAATCCGAGGGCCAGCACTCCAAGCGCCTCAAACGTTCCGACATAGCCCGGCGATGAAGGCACCATCGTGCCCAAGTTTATCACCGCCGTGGTCAACAGGTAGCCAACAAGAGGGATGTTCAGATTGAAGCCGATGCCAATCAGGTAGTACATTGACGCTTCCAGCAACCAGGCCAGGAGGGAAAGCGCGAGAATCGCCATCAGCGAACCGGGCCGCTGGAGGGCGGTCAGGCCGGCCAAAACCTTTTCCAAAAGTCCTCCTGCCCGCGCGCTAATCCTGGTTGGTAGCCTGGCGAGGACCAGCCGGGCCAGTTGGCGAGTCCGATCCTGCGAAGAAACGATAATTAGCAGAATAATGAGAGCGCCAATAAATATAACGCCGGCCAGACGAAATATGTTAGACACTTCCTCATTGAAAGGCATCAATAGCGATGCCACGCCGATAAAGATTAGCATCGCGATGCCATCAAACATCCGCTCGACTGCAATGGTCGCCAAGCTGGAAAATCGGCTGACACCCTCCCGTTCTTTCAAGACATAGGCGCGCACCACTTCGCCCAGGCGGGCTGGCAGCACGTTGTTTGCCATATAACCGATAGCGACGACGACAAAGAGTCGGCTGACGCTAACCCGTTTGATGGGCGCCAGCAGCACCTTCCACCGCACCGCTCTCAGCCAGACGCCGGCAAAATAGGCGACCAGCGCCGGCCCGATCCACCGATAATCGGCGTTGCTCAGATGGAGGACTACGCCTGTCAGGTCTCCTGCCTGTCGCGCCGCCCAATAGAGAAAGGCGGCGCTGATGACCAGGCTCAACCAGATTCGCCAGTTTTTCACTTCAAAAGTGGCCTTCTACGATTCGGGGACTAACTCAAAATTGACCACCGAGCACGCAAAGGACGCGGGCGTAGGGGCGTTCAATTGAACGCCCCTACAAGGTAATATATTGAACGTATTTTCCTCTGCGTCCTTCCGCTGAAGGACTGCGTTTTCAGCGGTTTCAAGATAATTTCCTTAAATGATAGGACGCGAACTGGGGAAACGACGAGCTTTAACCAAATGAAAGCAAGTCCAATTAGCTTGCCTTTGCCTCTCGTAGAGCTGACCAACTTATGCTTTCGCTGGCCGCGAAGGCCAATCCTGGGCCAGTTATCAGCACGTACTGAACCGCGTGGGCCACTATGGTCATCGCCAAAGCCGGCTCGCGGCCGACGCCAAATGCGCCTAGCGCCAAGGGACCAAAAAACTCGACCAGCCCTATGTAGCCTGGCGCCGATGGCAGCATAATCCCCAAATTTATTACGCTGACAAACAGCAAAGGCGCCGCGATCCACTCGATGCCTGCGAGCGGCGCGTTGAACGCGAGTAATACGAGCAGGTAGGCTAGTGCTTCTACACACCAGACCGCTAGCGAAGAAGCGATAATGCCGGCTGTTCGACCTGGGCTGCGTAGTCCATCGAGGCCGGATAGAAACGATGCGCCCTTCTCATTGCCGAAACGGGACAGTCGTTCAGGTAGTAGCGCCAAGAGCAGTTCAGCCAGCTTCACTAGCTGGTCACGCCGGGCCAAAGCAAAGATGACGCCGGCCAGCGCCACTAGAAAGACGGCCGAAGACAGCGTCGCTATCTCCGAACTCCAGACCGGCAATTGATATAGGCGGGACGATAGCATCAGTAATGCAAGCAGCGCCAAACCATCGAACATCCTCTCAACCATGATCGTCGCCAAGCCAAAAGACTTCGTTGTGGTTGCCGCTTTACTTAAGGCAAACGCTCGCACAAACTCTCCAATCCGAGCTGGTAGAAGATTGTTTGCCATAAAGCCGATGACCATAATCTTGGCGATGCGGAGGTAGGGCGAGGTCACGCTGGGCCGGAGTATCAGCTGCCAGCGAAGCGCGCGGATGGTATAGCCGACGATCCAGACCAGCCCGGCGATCAATATCAACCCATAGTTAGCAGTCTGAGCCGACGCCGCCAGCTCAGAAAGACTGATATTCCGAATTGCCAGGAAGGTGAGGACAATAGTGACAAGCAGGCCAACCAGGGTCAGTAGTCTCAATCAATCTATCCATTGTAATGACTTGCCAGTGGCATTCTAAGCGATTGATAGTTGACCTTCAATTTGGTGAATTCCCCTTCCCCTGAAAACAGGTTTCTTTGGAGCGATGTCGCCTAAGGCGACCTCCCAATGACCGATGACTGGGTCATTGGGAGGAGGATATGAGCCGTTAGGCTCATCTGCAGCAATGAAAAACGGTAGGAGACAAGCTCCTACCCTACGCACTGGTGTTTACTCAAACGAGATCTTAGAGGGTGTGTGAGAAGCGGGTCTGCGTCGCCGGACTCAAGTCTGGGCGCTTGGCGAGGCCTAAAGGCCGGCCAGGGGGG
>JBCLEL010000068.1:0-10067 GCA_038913435.1 Chloroflexota bacterium | reverse complement strand
AGCTTTCAGCCCTCAGCTATCAGCCTAAATCCTAAATCCTAAATTCACAGAGTCTTCGTGTCTTTGTGGTTCTAGATAATTGCCGCGATCTCAAACGTTCTCGACGTGCTGATAGGCATGATAGGAGCTACGAACCAGAGGCCCGGATTCGACGTGCCGGAAGCCCAGGCTTGTGCCGATCTTCCACAGCTCCTTGAACTCGGCCGGTGTGTAGTAACGGGTGATAGGCAAATGGGCCGGCGACGGACGCATGTACTGGCCAATGGTCATCACATCGCAACCGACGGCGCGCAGATCGTGCATGGTGGCGACTATCTCATCACGCTCCTCGCCGACACCGAGCATGATGCCGGACTTGGTTAGGCCAGCCGGGTCAAGCTCCTTGGCCCGGCCTAACACCCATAACGAGCGTTCATACCTCGCCTTCGACCGTACTTTGCCCTGCAAGCGTTCTACCGTCTCTAGGTTGTGGTTCAGCACGTCCGGCCGAGCGTCCATCACCTTACTGAGTGCATCGTCATTGCCCTGGAAGTCTGGTATCAGCACTTCGATCTTGGTCTCAGTGTGATCCCGGCGGATAGCTCGGATCGTATCAGCGAAGACGCCGGCGCCACCATCCGGCAGATCGTCGCGGGCAACCGACGTTATGACCACGTGGCGCAGCCCCATCTTGCCAACGGCCTCGGCGACGCGCTCCGGCTCCTCCAGGTCGAGACCAGTTGGCCGGCCGGTTGTAACGGCGCAGAAGCGGCAGGCCCGGGTGCAGACGTTGCCCAGAATCATGAACGTCGCCGTGCGGTTCTCCCAGCACTCGCCGATGTTCGGGCAGTGGGCCTCCTCGCAGACGGTGTGCAGCGACAGGCCACGCATAAGGTTGCGCAACTCCTGATAGTTTGGCCCGTTGGAGATGCGGACCTTTATCCAATCCGGGCGCGATAGAGCCTGCTGTTTGCGCCACTCGGCCAGCGTCATAAGTTCGGTCTGCCCACTGTCGCGCACTTGGACGAGCCTTTCGCCGTTAGATCCGATAGTGGTGTTCAGTTGCGTAGTGTTCAATTAATCGGACTCCCTGGTCCCCAGGACTCGATCTTCTCTTTCACCGCCCGCAAGAAGCCGGCTGCCTGTTGGCCGTCCATCACCCGATGGTCGAACGACAGGCACAGGTTCATCATTGGCCGGATGGCGATGGCGTCGCCTTCGACGACAACCGCTCGCTTCACTATCGCCTCCATATTCAAGATCGCCGCCTGGGGATAGTTGATGATCGGTTGGGAGGCTATGCTGCCAAGAGCGCCGGTGTTGTTCAAGGTGAACGTTCCTCCCTGAGTGTCTTCCAGCTTCAGCACGCCGGCCCGCGCTTTTTGGACGACTGACCGTATTGCCAACGCCAGCCCTTCGACGCTCAAGCCGTCGGCGGAATGGACAACCGGCACCAGCAATCCTTTGTCCGTTGCGACGGCTATAGACAGGTTCACCGACCGGCTCTGCAGTATCTTTTCGCTGGCCCAGCGCGAGTTGGCGATCGGGTGTTCACCTAGCGCCTCGACAACCGCCTTTGCGACAAACGGTAAATAGGTCAACTCAAAGCCATGTTCGCGCTGAAACGCCGCCAGGCGCTCAGCGCGCCAACGAGTCAGATTGCTTGCGTCAACCTCCATCAGCAGCCAGGCGTGCGGGATGGTTGAGGCGCTGATGGCCATGCGCTCGGCCATCGCTCGATGGACCGGCGAGATTGGCATCTCCACCACCTGTCCAGCAGATGCCGTTGAGGCAGGCTGGATTGAAGCCTGTCCCTTCCGATGCTCGACGTAGGCCAGGAGGTCTTCTTTGGTCACGCGACCGCCGGCGCCGGTGCCAATGACCTGGGCAGGATCAACGTTGTGCTCGCGGGCCAGCCTCTTGACCAATGGCGAGACCGGCGCCATTTGCGCGACCGGGGTGGCCGGCTCGGCTTGTTCTTTTGCCGGCCTAACTTCGGTAGCCTGCTTGTCGCCGTCCGTCTCATCAATAATTGCTATCTCAGCGCCGACCTCGACGGTCTCGCCTTCCTTGACCAAGATCGCGCTGACGACGCCGGCGACCGGCGACGGCACCTCGGCGTTCACCTTGTCGGTGATGATCTCGACCAATGGCTCGTCGAATGCGACGATCTCGCCGACTTGCTTGAGCCAGCGGCCGATGGTCCCTTCGGCGATTGTCTCCCCCAGTTGGGGCATTTTTATTGGCGTTGGCACGGTTGACTCCCTTTTAGCTCAAGGATAGTCCGTCAACATGTGAATAGTAGGCCGAAAAAGGTAATCACCTGAGATTGGCTGGCGATTCTTCGGCTGCCGCCTCTGTGGGACGCTCAGAAGCCGAGCAGGTCGGCAGGATACTTGCGTGGGGTCTAGTCTCTAGGGCCAACGCCAGCGCAGCGATAGATCGTAAGGTCAGATTAGGTGGCGCATTGAGAATCCTTGTGACATACGCCTTGGACACGCCCATAAGTGAAGCTAGCTGCGAACGGGAGATGCCCTTTTGTTCCATCAGTTCGGTTGCTTCCTCAGCTATATGCAGTGCCAAATACTCGGCTACGTAATCAGGGTCGCGTTCCAGTTCCGGCAAGAATTGATCGAGCCATCCAGGTGACTGCGTTTCTTTCTCTGTTTGTGTCAACATATTGTCGTTTCTCATTAGCTATCCTCCCACCGGTCGCGTACAGATTTGGCGCGTTGGATTTCTCTAGCCGTGATCTTGTTGGTAGTTTTCTTAAATCCGTGAGTGACTATCACTCTGCCATCGCTTGAATAGAAATACAACATCCGATCGCCCTTGTGGCTCTTGAACTCATATATGCCTTCGTTCAAATGTCTCGATCTAACCTGGCTTCGGATTCGGCCAATCTCAACGAAAAGGCGCACGGTGGTGTTCATTGACTTCCACCTGATCTCATCGGTAGCCTTCAAATCGCTAAGGAATGCTTTAGCAGGGCAATTCTCTTTAGAAAGATCTCTTGATTCTGATAAGTCAATGGCCCATAACGTGAGGGCACGACCGATGGCAAGTTTGACGGGACTCATGTTAACTCACAAGTTAACTGAATTTTACAAGTTGAACAGGTGATTTTCAAGTGATTTAGTAACCCGCCAGCCGGCGAGCCGCGGCGACGATCTTCTCGACGCTGGGCAGGTAGGTCTCCTCTAGCGCCTGGTTGTAGGGCATGGCTGGCACGAAGGGACCGGCCACTCGAATGATCGGCCCATCCAGGTTCTCGAAAAGCTCCTCGCTAATAAAAGCGGCTACCTCGGCGCCGATGCCGCCAAACTTCTGATCCTCGTGGACTATGACAACCTTGCTAGTCTTTTCAACCGACTTCGCCACCGCCGGCCAGTCTATCGGCGACACGGATCGCAGGTCGAGCACTTCAGCCGACACGCCTTCGCCGGCTAACCGTTCGGCCGCTTCCAGGCAGCGGTGAACCATCGCGCCGTAGGTGATGAGAGTCAGGTTGTCGCCGGCCCGTTTGACCTCAGCTTGGCCAATAGGGATCGTATATAGCTCTTCCGGGACTTCGCCGCGAATGCGCCGGTAGGCCCACTTAGGCTCAAGGAAAATGACCGGGTCATCGTCGCGGATCGCCGAGATGAGCAGCCCCTTGGTGTCATAAGGCGTTGAAGGGACAACCACCTTCACGCCCGGTATGTGGGCGTAGATCGCCTCCACGCTCTGCGAATGGTACAACCCACCGTGGATGCCGCCGCCGTAGGGCGCTCGCACCACCAGCGGACACCAGAACTCGCCGCCGGAGCGGTAGCGCATCTTGCCGGCCTCATTTACGATCTGGTCCATCGCCGGGTGAATGTAATCGGCGAACTGGATTTCGGCCACCGGCCGCAAGCCGTGGAGCGACACGCCGATGGCAACGCCGACGATGCCCAACTCGTTCAACGGCGTGTCAATCACGCGGGCGTCACCATATTTGAGGTGCAGGCCGACCGTTGTACGGAAGACGCCGCCCTTTTTGCCAATATCCTCGCCCATGAGGATGACTCTTTCATCACGCGCCATCTCCTGGTCGAGCGCCTGGTTGACCGCTTGTAGAACGTTTAATACAGCCATCAGACTTCGGTCGGTGGAACGGAATCAGCGTAAACATGGGTCCAAAGATCGGCCGGCTCCGGGTCAGGCCGCGACTCGGCGTAGGCGGCGGCCTCTTTCACCTCTTCCTGAACCCGCCGGCGGAGGGCGCTGTCCTGCTTTTCATCCCAGTCGCCCTGCCCGATCAGAAAAGCTCGGAACCGCTCGATTGGGTCGCGGCCTTCAAAGGTGGCCTTGAAACCGGCCGGCAGATACATCGAATCGTCGTCATCACTGGAATGGGGCAGCGGCCGGTAGACCTGCGCGTCAATCAAGGTGGGCCCTTCGCCGGCCAACGCCCGCTCGACGGCGGCCTTCATCGTCTCATAGACGGCTACTATGTCAACGCCATCTACAACCACGCCCGGTATGCCGTAGCCGAGCGCCCGTTCGGCGACGCTTGTCAGACTCATCTGTTTATCGGTTGGAACCGAGATCGCCCAACCATTATTTTCGCAGACGAAGATGACCGGCAATTTGTGGACAGCGGCGAAGTTGACGCCGGCGTGAAAGTCACCGGTGCTGGTAGCGCCCTCGCCGAAGTAGGCAACGGCAACTAGCTTTTCTCCTTTGAACTTGGCGGCCAGCGCGATGCCGGCGGCGTGTGGTATCTGGGTGCCGACCGAGCTGGAGCCGGAAAGCACCCTCAGCTTGCGGTTGCTGTAATGGTTCGGCAACTGCCGGCCACCACCAAAGGGATCTTCCGCCTTTCCGCAGAACGCCAGCATTATGTCACGCACTGTGACGCCAAAAGTGATAGCCACGCCGGCGTCGCGGTAGTACGGGCAGGCCCAGTCAACACCCGCGCGCAAAGCGTAGGCGCTGCCAACCTGCGCCGCCTCGTGTCCCTGGCAGGAGATGGCAAACGCTCCCTTGCCCTGCCGGTTCATGATCCACATCCGCTCGTCAACCGTGCGGGCAAGGAGCATGTAACGATACATATTGAGGAGGTCGTCGTTGGTCAATCCGATTTCGGAGACCGGTTTGGTTGATTCTATCGGCAAAGCCATAAGCGTCGTTTCCCGGCCGGTAGAGGCAGCTTGCTCGAAAGCTTATGGTTGGGCTGGATCATGCCATATCGAATTGGACAAGCATGATATTTGGTTGCGTTTAGTATGCAAAGGAAAGTTAGATAGTTCAAGTTGGTAGTTCACTATGCGATGGCAGGTTGTTCAGCATTGCTCGAAGATAATACAATGTCCGGCAGTTAAGGAATACGCCTGCTTGGATCTCTAATCTTCGTCTCAGCCCAAATCTCCTCTGCTTGGTTACGTGCGATAATCCCGTCTCTCACTGCAATGCCAAGCAGACCCTCAGTAGCGATCCAGGGTACTGGTGGAACTAGATCATCGCAAGCCCGACGTGCCCGCTGATCATCAATCGCCACCCATAATCTACGATGGAAGGCGATAGCAATCGCGGCCGACTCGCCCTGACCGAGAACCCGTTGAAGTTGGACGAAGGTGACACCTGCCACCAGCGGTTCGACTGAGGCGAATTCAATAACGGACTTGGAGTGAAGGGACTCCAGAATCGCTGTGACCCTTGCGCCGTGTAATTTCCAATCTGCCGCTTCGTCCTTGACCTGCAAAGGAACGACCCATTGTCCGGGCCAGAATTCCAGCACCCGGGACAATGCTGCGGCTTCGTGCAACGCAGAAATAACAGAATTATCAAGGACGATGCGCGATAGAAGCGGACTCATCGCCACCCACAACCGACGCAAGCCACAGTTGGAGACCTAGCCAGCCGCGCCAGTTTGGGTTGCCAAATCTTGGGTGACCGGTAGCTCTCCACGCAGCTCGTAGAGGTTCTTTCTCAACAATTCCGCAAGTTTGGCAAGGGAGATAATGCCCTCTTGGTAGGCTTTCACGGCGAGATAACGAAACCGCGCCGGCAGAACGACCGGCAGCTTCCAGTCCTCGTCGTCCACCTCATACCCTAGCGCTCTCACGAGATCTGCAAAGTAATTCTGGTTGCGGTTCCAATAAGTGGCATATGCTTGTCGAGGCAGCTTGCGAAGCGTTACCAGTCGCAAGGACATTGCCTGTCCACTCACGCCAAACTGCATAGCCAGATGAACCAGATCATAGTCAGTGAACTTACCAGCATTGGCACGCAAATTGCGTTCAAGTTGGCCCAGGACCGCCCGTCTCGGCATCAGGAACGCAGCCGCGAATGCGTCCGCGAATCTCTCGTCCACCGTGCTTCTGCCGCCCTCTGCTACGAAATCAACCCTGGCTTGTGGCGCATCGGTTCCGGCTATATGGACTAAGGCATGCGCATATTCGTGCGCCAAGCTAAAGTTTCGACGATACCATTGCTCTTTCGAGTTGACAGCTATGCATGGACGACCGGTAGGGTCTCGAACAACAAGGCCGGACCAGCTTTGCTTCTCGACCGGCAGCATGAATGTCCGTATTCCAGCGGCGTTATCCAGCAGGTTCATCAGGTCGCTAAGTGGGGCATCACCGAGGCCAAGCCTCGCGCGCTCCATTTCAGCCAGCGTTTCAGCGTTTTGTTCCCCGTGAAATCCAAAACCCGCGTAGTCGGGCGGCATCGGAAGTGTAGTCGCCTCCACCAACTCTTCTAAAAGCTCATAGTCGGCAGCAAGCTGTTCAAGCTTGACAATAGACGAGCGGTCAAGCAACTTTTCATCAACCTTCCGGAACAGGTATTGGAATCCGGGAGAGGTGGTGGTTTCGCCCATTTCGAGGAAATATGTTATTGGCCGCTGGTATAGACGAGCGAACTGATATAGCTCAGTTCCAGTGACGCTCCGCTTGCCCGCCTCAATCGCCGAAATCGTGGAGGTAACCATTCCCATCTTGGAACCGGCCTCGGTCTGCGTAAGGCCGAGGGCGCGACGTGCGGCTTGCAGGCGAGAACCAATAGTTGCGTTGTCAATATTCATGCGACTTTCCTCATAGCCGTCAACCTCTGCTCCAAGTCTATGCGAGAGAAGCCAAGCTGGCAGTAACGACTGTCCGCTCGGTCTGAAGGCCAAGCGAGTTGGTTGGTCACACCGGTTCGGTTAAGCATGGGTTTGGCGTCGTTATTCAGAAATCACAAAATGTTTGCTAGCTGTTGGTCTGAATAGTACCGTATTTTCAGATAACCGTCAATAAACTACATACTTTTGCCACCCTATTTGTGCGATCTAGCGCCGGCAGTCGGATTTCGCTTGACAGAGCCGGCCGGTACTTGTATATCTTTAGCCAAACTTAATAGGCCCCGCTCTTATCCAGAGAGGTGGAGGGAACCGGCCCTGTGAAGCCCGGCAACCAGGTCGCGTACGGCGGCCCAGGTGCCAACTCCGGCAGGCAAATGCGCCTGCGAGATAAGGGGAAAGCGCCCAGAACGTGCCCCTGTCTCAGCAGGGGTATATTTTTGCCCAAAACAACCAGCCAATATTCTAAAATGGGGTTGTTCAGATGAGTTTTGTCACCGGGCTGAAATGCCGCGAGTGCGGTCGCAGCTATCCAATTGAGCCGACCCACATTTGCGAGTTCTGCTTCGGCCCACTTGAAGTCGAGTACGACTACGAGAAAATCAGGGCCAATGTCAGCCGGGAAAAGATCGCCGCCGGGCCGCCTACGATCTGGCGCTACCGTGACTTTCTACCGGTTGAGGGCGACCGGATCGTTGACATCGGCGCCGGCTATACCCCGCTGATCAAATCAAACAACCTGGCCAAAGCTCTCGGTCTGGACAACCTTTATCTCAAGAATGACTGCGTAAACCCTAGCTACTCCTTCAAGGACCGGGTCGTCTCGGTCGCTTGCACTAAAGCGCTGGAGTTTGGCTTCGATACGTTATCCTGCGCCTCGACCGGCAACCTGGCCTGCGCCGTCGCCGCCCACGCCGCCCGGGCTGGTATGAAGGCCTGCGTCTTTATCCCAGCCGACCTCGAACAAGGGAAAATACTGGGCGCAGCCATATATGCGCCGCTGCTGGTTGCGGTAGATGGCAACTACGACGAAGTAAACCGCTTGTGCAGCGAGGTCGCCGACGAGTTTGGCTGGGCCTTTGTGAACATCAATATCCGGCCCTACTACTCAGAGGGCAGCAAGACTCTGGCCTACGAGGTCGCCGAACAGCTTGGTTGGCGGGCGCCGGACCACGTCATAGTGCCAATCGCCTCTGGCTCGATGTTTACGAAAATCTGGAAGGGCTATAATGAGCTAGCAAAGGTTGGCCTGATTGACGGAGTGCCGACGGTGATGAACGGCGCCCAGGCGTTGGGTTGCTCGCCGATTGTGACCGCCTTTAATGACGGCCATACCCACGCCAAGCCGGTCCGGCCGAACACTATCGCCAAGTCACTAGCCATCGGCAACCCGGCCGACGCCGTCTATGTCCTGCGAATATTGCGCGAGACCGGCGGCAGCGCCGACGTTGCCACCGACGAGGAAGTGGTGAATGGTATAAAGCTGCTGGCGGCGACCGAAGGCATATTTGCCGAGACGGCCGGCGGCGTTACCGTCGCCGTGCTGAAAAAAATGGCGCAGGACGGTCGCATACCACGCGACGCCTTGACGGTCGCCTACATCACCGGCAATGGCTTGAAGACGCAGGAGGCAGTCATCGGCCACATCGCCCAGCCTATGCGTATCAAGCCGACGCTGGAAGCCTTTGAAGAGGCGCTGGCCAAGCGCGAGCCGACATTGGCGCTGGCCCGCTGACAAAAGGGAAGAGAAGTTCCTTGACAAAAAGACGGGTAAAGCTCACCTTTCCGTCCGAATTGATCACCGAGCCGATCATATACTTGATGGGCAAAGAGTTTGAGGTGGTGACTAATGTCCGGCGGGCCAATGTAACGAGCACCTTTGGCTGGGTCGTATTGGAGCTGGATGGCGAGGAAGATGAGCTGGACCGCGCGCTCCAGTGGGCGGAAGAGCAGGGCGTGGGCGTCGAGCCGGTTGAGGGCGACATCATCGCCGGCTAAGGCCTTCGGCCTCTTCCAGGGTAACCCTGAGACCATCTCGATAATGATAATTTGAGTAGGGGCGATTAACAAATTGTCCCTAACTGGAGCATCCGCTAGATTGTTCACATTAACAAATACCGTGTCGCAACCGCGGACAGTTACCGAATGTTGAAAAACAAGAAAGGGTTGCAAGGGCTTCGCCCTTGCCGGGGGAAGTGGGGGTGTCCCCCACTAGTCAATTCCCCCTTCTCCTGGCAGGAGAAGGGGGTCAGGGGGATGAGGTTCGCCTACCCAGTAATTGCGATGCGCTTTTTGTGCGCCGGCTAATTATGATAAGAACTTAGCGGATGCACCCCTAACACCATACCCAAAACTAAGATCTCATACCCGATCGGGCGCCGCCAGCACCTAGAGGTTATCGGCGGCAGGGAGGAATATAGATGCCAGTGACAGTAAAAGTGCCAACGCCGCTTCGCCGGCTGACCGCCAACCAGCGGGAAGTCACAGTGGCCGGCGGCACCGTCCGCGAGATCATTGCGGACCTGGAGAGGAACTATCCGGGCTTTCGCGAGCGACTCTGCGATGAAACCGGCGAGCTTCGCCAGTTTATCAACATCTACATAGCGGGCGAGGACATCCGTTTCCGCGAGGGCCTGGCGACCCAGATAAAGGATGGCCAAGCGGTGTCAATCGTGCCGGCCGCAGCCGGCGGTCAGAAGTAATCGTAGGGACAGATCTGAGACCAATTCTTCCAACTAATTCCTCATGTGGAGGATAAGGACGGTCATAGAGGTGCATTAGACGGCCTAGTGCATGATCAGGCGACCCTTTTGGGAATGGTGGAACGATCTTACGGTGGGCAGCCAAACTGTAGGGCGAGGGCTTGTCCCCAGCCGAATTAGGAAGCGAGCGGGGGACAAGCCCCCGCGCTATTGGGACCTTGCCGACAATGACGCAAATCCAAAGCCTTTCCTAAAACCCTATCTTGAACCTGCACTAGATAGGGCGCCCTCACCCGTCC
>JBCLEL010000067.1:0-10183 GCA_038913435.1 Chloroflexota bacterium | reverse complement strand
CTGTCCTGATTTTTGCCGTCGCCATGGCCTACGTCGAATCGGCGGCAGTCGTCTATCTTCGGACTCTGTATGGCGGCATTGATCCGATGGCGGTTGATCGCGGGCCGGCGATTGCCGATTATGGCGAGATCGAGATTGGCCGCGAGGCCGCTACAATCGTGATGCTGATTGCTGTCGGCTGGCTGGCCGGCCAGAACTTCGCCAGCAGATTTGGCTATTTCATCGCCGCCTTTGGCGCTTGGGACATCGGCTATTACGGCTGGCTAGCATTATTCACCGGTTGGCCGCGCACCTTCTTTGATATGGATATCCTGTTCTTGATCCCATTGCCCTGGTGGGGGCCGGTCATCTCCCCGATGCTAGTCGCCCTGCTGATGATCGTCGTCGGTGGGCTAATAAATCGTACCGCTGAAAAAAATGGCGTTTGGCAGCCGCCGGCCTGGTCACTGTTGCTGGCTGCCGCTGGCGTTCTCATCGTGCTATACGCCTTTATGGAGACGGCGATCTTGGCCTTGCCCCAGGGAATCGAGGAGGCCTTTGCCCACCGTCCCAAAGTCTTCAACTGGCCGCTTTACCTAGTTGGCTATCTTTTGGCAGCCGTCGGCTCGATACGAGCGACCCTTGCCCGATTTGGGCCGCACAATTAGCCCGAATACGACTCGCATCCCAACCGGTTTCCACGTAAGATATGCGTGTATCCAAAAGGACGTTCTGCTTGAAATTAGAGCCGCTATCAGTCAAGAGACTGCTAGTGGTAGGTGGAGGTGCGCCGTGGCGGATAGGTCTGATCGAGAAAGACGAGGCGGGCAGCCTGGCGACTACGAGGATATGTTCCGCCAAATAATGGAGTTCCTTAGCAAGCGGTCGGTCTCAGGCGACGAGCACACTGGGACTACACCTACCAGCGAATACATCAGTGAAGAGGATGACCCATTCTGGATAGACTTCGAGCAGATCTACGCAAACTACGAGCAATACGAAGCGCAGATGGGCGCGCCCGGCCTCGCCCGTTCGCGGGCGCGAGGCATACTGCGGCGGTTGAACCTGAACCCCGACGACGAAGAAGCGATCCGTAAGCTGGCGATCTTTGCCGCTATGCACGTGCTGGAAGGGCGCGAGACCGCCAACGAGCCGCAACCGTCGGTCATTGACATTGACACGATTCATGTCTACAACCCGGCCATCCATTCAGCCGATCGCCAGCAAAACGGTGACTTCGAGCTGAAGCTGGACGATGGCGCGGTGCGGCTCACGTTGAATCTACATCACTGTATTGATGTCCGCGATCTGATCGAGTTGGTCTCAGACATAGAGCCTGCGTTGGCGAAACGAACAAATGGCGAGCGCCCGGCCCGGTCCCGGTCGCCAGTGCGCTTTGGGTTCTACTTCACCTCCCACGGCGTCGAGCTGTATCGCGACCCCAACGGCGCTAAACAGTCCGACGCACTGGTCTTCCTGCCGGCTGGCGAGGAGTCGGTGCCGGCCGTGGTTTGCCACCTGGATCAGCATTCAGCCAACGACTTGGTTTCGCGGCTGAAAAAAGCAACTAAGTAGCGCCTTCCTACGACGCCTGCTGGAAGTATGAGGAATACTTTGCAAGGCCGGTAGACGAAGCCCGTCCTCATGATTTGAGACGGGCCCTTGCTTTCAATTCACCGATGCGACTGGATAGTCCTCTTCGCCCATCGCTTGCTTGATCTGGTCTAACTTGGTCCGGCTTGCCTCGTAGCGCATCGTGACTGTCTTGGCTGGAATATCACCCTTGACAAACTCGACACCCGGCAGCTTGGTAACTGCCTTACGGATCGTATTGATGCAGTGGTCGCAGGAGATGTCCGGCGCTTTGAGTGTGATCGTTTCTGCCATTATCGTGCACCTCGCTTTGTATTTGAGAGTCGAAAACCTTCCTTCTCCCCCTGGGAGAAGGTCAGGGTGAGGGTTACTACGTCCGCACCCTCATCCGGCGCAACCTGAGCGAGTTTGACACCACCGTCACCGAGCTAGCCGCCATCGCAAACGCCGCCAGCATCGGGTTCAAGAAGCCTTTATCCCCAAAGACCGGCTGCAACCAACCCGGCACACCAGCCTGACCAAACACTACGTAGAGCAGGCCGGCCGCGACCGGTATCAGCGCCACGTTGTAGAAGAAAGCCCAGAACAGGTTCTGCTTGATCGTCCGCATCGTGTGCTTGGACAGGTCAATGGCCGCCGCGACGCCGCGCACATCGCCACTCATCAAGGTGATGTCGGCGGCTTCAATCGCAACGTCGGTGCCGGTGCCAATTGCGATTCCGACATCAGCCTGCGTCAGCGCCGGCGCGTCGTTGATGCCGTCGCCAACCATCGCGACGACGCGACCCTCCGCTTGCAGGCGGGCCACCTCTTTCGATTTCTGGTCCGGCAGCACCTCGGCCAACACGTCGTCAATACCAAGTTGACGGGCTATCGCCTGGGCCGTCCGCCGGTTGTCGCCGGTCAGCATCAAGACCTTTATGCCCAGCCGGTGCAGCTTGCTGACCGCCTCTTTCGAGCTATCCTTTATGGTGTCGGCCACGCCGATGACGCCAACCGGCCGACCATCAACGGCGACGAACATCGCCGTCTTGCCGGCGCTGGCCAGGGCAGTTGCCCTTTCCGTCAGCCCATCAAGATTGATCCCAGATTGCGACATCAGCGCTGCGTTGCCCAAAGTCACCGTTTTTCCTTCGACGACGGCGGAGATGCCATGCCCCGGTAGCGCGTTGAAGCCAGTCGGTTCAGCCAGCGTCAGCCCGCGTCCCTTAGCCGCTTCGATGATCGCCTGGCCTAGCGGATGCTCCGAGCCGCGTTCGGCCGAGGCCGCCAGCCGCAGAACGTCGTCCGCCGAGAGAGTATCGCTGGCGATCAGGTCGGTCAGAGCCGGCCGCCCTTGCGTCAACGTGCCGGTCTTGTCCAACACGACGGTGTTAACCTTGTGCGCCAGTTCAAGCGCCCCGGCGTTGCGGATCAGGATGCCGGCTTCAGCGCCTTTGCCGGTGCCAACCATAATCGCCGTCGGCGTTGCCAGACCCAGCGCGCAGGGGCAGGCGATGATTAGCACGGCTATAAAGTTGAGCAGCGCGATGTTGAATGCTGGTGCCGGCCCCAGCAGCAGCCACAGCAGAAACGTCAAGGTGGCGATGGCGATCACCGCCGGCACGAAGTAGCCAGAGATCAGATCAGCTAGCCGCTGAATCGGCGCTTTGGAGCCTTGGGCCTCCTCGACCAGCCGGATGATCTGGGCAAGCACCGTCTCACTGCCGACCCGATTCGCCTGGAACTTGAAGGCGCCGGTCTTGTTGATCGTTGCGCCGACGACCTGGTCGCCGACCGTTTTTTCAACCGGCATGCTCTCGCCGGTAATCATTGACTCGTCTAGTGTCGAGTTGCCTTCGATCACTATCCCGTCCACCGGCGCCTTTTCGCCTGGCCGGACCTGGATCACATCGCCGACAATCACCTCGCTGATCGGCAGGTCAAGTTCTTGGCCATTCCTGATAACGCGAGCGGTGCGCGGTTGCAGGCCGATCAATCGTTTGATCGCCTCGGAGGTCTGGCTGCGCGCGCGGGCTTCCAGATAGCGGCCTAGCAAGATCAAAGCGATGATAACCGACGCCGTGTCAAAGTAGAGCTCAGCCGCGCCAACCGCGGCGAAGAAGCCTGGAAATAGCAAGGCACCGACGCTGTAAAGATAGGCGGCGCTGGTGCCAACCGCGATCAGCGTGTTCATATTGGCGCTGAAGTGTTTGATCGCCACCCAAAAGCCGGTGTAGAATTGCCAGCCGGCCCAGAACTGAACCGGCGTTGCCAGCAGCCAGATCAGATACTCACGGCCGGCGAAGTGCGGCACGAAGGGGAAATATTCTGGAAAGCTGAGCAGGAATACTACGGCGGCAACCGGGATCGCAAACGTGACCTTGCGGCGCAACCTCTCTGCCGACCGCCGGTCGCGGCTTGCTGGGTCTTCTGCCGTTGCCGCCGCCGGCGCAGATGAGGTCGGCGAAGCCACCTCCTCGCGCAACTGATAGCCGGCCTCCTCAACCGCCTGTTTCATCGCATCCAGATCGGCTATCGTCGGGTCGAATACGACAGTTGCCTTTTCGGTGGCGAAGTTGACGCTGGCCTGGCTGACACCGGGCACTTTCCTCAACGACTTCTCGATCCGGACGGCGCAGGAGGCGCAGCTCATGCCTTCAACCGCTAGGTTCACGCGCTGTGGTTGGGCTGCCTTTGGGACTTCCAGCTCGTAGCCGGCCTTTTCGACCGCCTCCTTCAGCCGGTCAACCGTTGCCAGCGCGGAATCGAACACGACGGTTGCCTTCTCCGTCGCCAGGTTTACCGAAGCCTGCTGGACGCCGTCCACTTTCCGCAGCGCCTTCTCGACTCGATTGACGCAGCTAGCGCAGGTCATGCCTCGGACCGGCATCGTCAGTTTGATTAGATTTTCAGACTCTATAGTGTTGCCGCTCATAGTAGATTCCTTTTATTAGCTGCTGAAGTCAATATGGGAGCTTGCTCCATCTGTTTTCATTTCATTGTCCTCTGTCGGCTGCCCATTTCACGCGCCTCCCAATTCAGTGTCCCATGCCCGGCATCTTTGCAGGCATCGGCGTCGGTGTCGCCGCCAGAGCATCTGTGTACACCGGCGCGAACCCTTCGTATTGAATAACCTGCATCAACCCGCCCGGCTCGACGCCATCGTTCTCCGTGTGATGCAACTCGTGGCAATGGAAGACCCAAACGCCCGGATTGTCCATCCGGAAGACGATGTCATAGGTCTCGCCGGCGGCAATCGATAGGGTGTTCATCGTCGGTTGCAACTCCGGCCGGATCGGCTCGCCGTCCTTTGCTACGACCGTAAAGTCGTGGCCGTGCAGGTGCATCGGGTGAGCCAGATTCGAGATGTTGACCAACCGCACCCGCACGAGGTCACCTTCCTTCACCGACCAAGCGGGGGCGGCTGGAAAGGCTTTGCCGTTGATAGTGAAGTAGTTATAGTCCATCGCCATTGCCATACCGCCTTCCGCTTTCTGGCCGGGCATCGTCTCACCACTCGACATCTTGTGCTCGGTGCTTGGCATGGTGTTGGTGTTCCAGGCCGAGAGCACCATAATGAACTCTTTGTCAAAGCGCGTCGGCAACGTCTTGGCCGGGTCAATAATCAGCGGTCCGTACAGCCCGCGGTCTATCTGCTCTACCGCGTTCAGGTGCGAGTGGTACATGAATGTCCCGGCATGGGACGCCATGAACTCATAGGTGAAGGTTTGACCCGGCTCAATCGGCGGCTGGGTGAACGGCGGCACGCCGTCCATCTTGTTGGGCACGTGCAGACCGTGCCAATGGATGCTGGTGGCCTGCTTCAGCTCGTTCTTTATGATGACCCGTATGGTATCGCCCTCCATCACCCGAATCAGCGGGCCTGGCACCTGGCCATTGTAGGTGATGGCCGGCACGACGACGCCCGGCGCAATCTCCCAATCGGCTTCTTTAGCGACTAGCTGGAACTCGCGCACCTGGCCGGTCGGAGCCGGCTTGGTCGCAGTCCCAAGGTCAAATCCTGCCGCCATCTGCGCCGTGCGGCCCGCGTTGATTTGAGCGCCAGTCCGACCAGCGTACCAGGCGACGCCGACGATGAGGATGAAGGCAGCGCCAATGGCGATCCAGCGCCAGGTCAGTTGGAAACTAGGTCGAGTATTCATCTCAACGTAATGCTCCTATTATCATAATTTAGTGCTCACACTTCTATTCATTATCAGCGCCTGTCGCTGGCTATTCGACTGGGTCGCTATCGCCCACCAGCCGGCCGGCTCTGCGCCTCGAACAGCGACAGCAGTTCAGTGATGACCCGCTCGCGTTCGGCCGGCTCGTCTCCGCGAATGGCGGTGGTGACGCAGGTCTGCAAGTGGTTGTCCAGGATGACGCTGTTCACTCGGTCAATGGCCCCTTGGATAGCCTTAGTCTGCTTGATGATGTCAATGCAGTAGCGGTCCTCTTCGACCATCTTCTGGACGCCTCGTATGTGGCCCTCGATGCTCTTCAGCCGGCTGAGCAATTCTCGTTGCGCTTGCTCGTTCATATCTATCTGCTTCTCCTCACCCCACCCCTACGGGGGTGGGGTAACTAACATTGATTATATACCTGCCAGGCGCCGCTAGCAAACCAATAACAGAATCGGTTGACAACAGACAGGCTGGGTTTGTAAATAGTTGGGCTGACTGTCCAACATCGGCGTCGTCATCATTAGCCAAACTATTGGCAGAGAGGGAGAGATAAATATGCCATTCGTCAACATCAAAGCAGTCAAGGGCGTGATGTCTGAGGAGGACAAGGCCCGATTGATCGCCAAGGTCACCGACGTGGTGGTAGAAATCGCCGGAGGTGGCAGCGAGGAGTTCCGCCAAGGCACCTGGGTCGTGATTGAGGAGATCGAGCCGAGCCATTGGGGCGCCGGCGGCAAGCCGGCTGACCTGGCCGCCGTTCGCAAGATGACCGGCCGGAGCTAGCGTTTTCTAGCCGGATCGCACGCAAGTCCCTATTCGGTCCCAAAAATAGGTGAACGACTTTGAGTGTTGCGCTGCTTCGTCGGGTTTGAACTTGGGGGCAAGGTTTTTGGCGAAGTCAATCTTGTTGAAGGCGACTTGGCCGTGTTGTTGTCGCCAAAGTTCAACGATTGGCCTTTCGGCGCTCTGATTACCGGTCTCTATGGGTGCGTTGTAGCTGACCTTGTGCAGTACGGCCACGATTGCTGCTTGGTCAGCCAGAAACCAGGCTTCTAACTCCCGGACGGCCACGCAGATAAACAAGTAGCGTTGATCAATGGGCTTTCGCGCTTCTTTCCGGCTGCCATCGTCGAACTCGTCGAGAACAGCGGTTACACACGGCGTGTCATCACGGTCTATCAGGATGAATCCCGCGTCATAATGGGCGTCGTGAAATAAATTTAACAAGCGAGGCGTTTCTTGGATGAGCTTGCTTCGGCCTTTCATATTAAAGACCTTAAATTGCACTCCGCGAAAGCACCGATGGAGGACCTTGTCCCAGAAGTCGCGGTCGGACGGGCCTTCAACGCCAACGCCGATTTTCAGGGGATGCCTCCGATGGCCCCCTGGGTCCACAGTTCGCCCAGGGTGAAATGCTTTCGGAATTTTTCAATTTCAGTTACGTCTGATGCACGCATCATCTTGGTGAAACCGTCTACTTTGTCGCAGAGGATTACTTCGTCCGGCCTGAGATAATCTAAGAAACTTGGGCTGTGAGTTGTGATCAGAAGCTGAGTTTGATTGGAGGCAGCCCTGAAGATCTCCACCAGATGTTCTGCGAGATGGGGATGGATGCCGTTCTCCGGCTCTTCAATAGCAATCAGTGGGGACCACCCAGCATATGAGGTTGTAATCACCATTAGTGCCAGCAGCCGGATGGTGCCGTCGGAGACGGACACCGGGTTGATCGCTCGCCGTAACCCTTCTTCTACGACCTGGAAGGTCCACATTCCAGCGATTGGCAACTGTTCAGTCTTAATGCCTTTGAAATCCGGCACCACACCCTTTAACCCGCTGGCAATCGCTTGCAGGGATTCTGGGTTTTGCTCAATGTAGTGTAGGATGACGGCAAGGTTTTGGCCCCCTGAACCTAAGTCCACCCCAGGCCACTCTTTGGCAGGTTGTCTGGCGATATTCGGGATTATGTTGTAAAAGCGCCACTGGTTGATAAATTCCCGCAGAACTTCACAGGGAAATGAAAAGAAGACGACTGCAAGGGCTAATCGGTTGATGTCTAACACTGGCAAATCATAGTCTTGGCTGGACGGATCCTTGATCTTCACCATCGAAGGGTCTTTCCTGTCCATCAGGAATGTAAAGTCATTGCCCTTGTGCAACATGGACACTTCGAGATACTCCGAGCTCACGCGAGGCGTGTTTTTCTCGCTTTCAAAATCAAACCGTAGCTCGTAGTCAAATGACTTTGTTCTCCATTCCTTATTAATGGATTCCTTATCAACTTCCAGTTTCAGACGTAGCCGAATGGGTTTAGAGTTCTTGCGCTGACGCAAGCGCCTGCTTCGGACTTCATTCGCACCGCCCAACTCGTTCACAGAAAACTGAAGGTCATATCTGAGTGCGTTCTGCAGAAACTGGAGTGCAGAAAGAAAATTTGTCTTTCCTGACGCGTTAGCGCCGACGATAAAGTTCATCGGGCCGAGCTTTATCTTCTGCGATCCAAAGCTCTTAAAGCCCTCTATTTCAAGCTCAGTGATCATGAATAGCGCATCCTGTTGGTCGCGTGAACTGAGTGACGGTTTGCCACGCGATCACGATAAGGTTATCATAACCCAGTCCGGCGATCTTTTTAGGCCTAAAGCTAAGGAGGGGTTTAATGAAAGGTGTAGATGCGATAGCCAAGATTCTCAAGCTGGAAGGGGTGGAGTACCTCTTCTGCTTTCCGGCGAATACGTTGATCGAGGCCTGCGCTAAGGTAGGCATCCGGCCCATCATTGGCCGCACCGAGCGGGCAATCGTCAATGCGGCCGATGGCTATACCCGCATCTCCAACCGCCGGCGGATCGGCGTCTGCGCAGTTCAGCACGGCCCCGGCAGCGAAAACTCCTTCGCCGGCATTGCCCAGGCGTTTGCCGACTCGTCGCCGATTCTTTTTCTTCCCGGCGGATACGAGCACGGTCGGGCCGGCGTAGGCCCTCATTTTGAGGCGCCGTCCAGCTATCAGCACATCACGAAGTGGGCCAGCCGGATTCCCCTTCCTGAACGCATACCAGACATGATGCGTTGGGCGTTCAGCCAGGCAAAGATGGGCCGGCCGGCGCCGGTGCTGCTGGAAGTGCCCACCGACATCGCAAATGCGGAGATTGACGAGTCAACCTTCAACTACAAGCCGGTTAAGGTGGTCAGGCTGGCTCCCGATGCCGGAACAGTCAAGGAGGCGGTGTGGGCCTTGCTGGCAGCGGAATGTCCCCTTATCTGCGCCGGCCAGGGAGTGCTCTACGCCGAGGCGACTGAAGAATTGCGGGAGTTGGCCGAGCTGCTACACCTGCCAGTCGTTGTTACGATGCCCGGCAAGGGCGCTTTCCCCGAAAACCACCCGTTGTCCTGCGGGGCCGCCGGCCGATCATTTAGCGCAATGGCCGACCATTTCCGTAATAAAGCGGACTTGGTTCTGGCCGTAGGTTGCAGCCTTACCCGCAACCCCTACGCGATGCCGTACCCGCCGGGCAAGGTTTTCATCCACGTGACCGTCAATGAGGCTGATATAAATAAGGAGTATTACACCGAGTATCCGATGATCGCCGACGCGAAACTCGCCTTGCAGCAGATAATCGAGGAGGTCAAGCGTCAGAGCAAGGGGCGGCCGGCCCGAAGCAACGGCGTCGCCAAAGAGATCAAGGAGATCAAGGAAACGTGGATGGCGAAGTGGCTGCCGGCCTTGACATCGGATGAGAAGCCTATCAACCCCTACCGCGTCATTTGGGAGATGATGCACGCGGTTGACCGTACCAAGACAATCGTCACCCACGAAGCCGGCTATCCGCGCGACCAGATGGTGCCTTTCTGGGAGACGTTGACGCCAAATACCTACATAGGTTGGGGCAAGACGACTCAGCTTGGTTCGTCGCTGGGCTTTTCGCTGGGCGCAAAGCTGGCCGCGCCGGATAAGACGGTCATTGCCGTGCAGGGTGATGCGGCAATCGGCATGTCGGGCATGGACATCGAGACCGCCTCCCGCGAACGGATACCCATTACCATCGTTGTGCTGAACAATGGAGTGATGACCGGATATATTAGGTATTTGCCAGTAGCCAGCGAGAAATACGGCGCCCGCCTGCTGACCGGTGATTACACCAAGCTGGCCGAGAGCCTGGGGGCCTACGCCGAGCGAGTCGTAGAACCGAACGAAGTCGGGCCGGCCGTCCAGCGGGCGATCAAACAAAATGAGGCCGGTCGTCCAGCCCTGATTGAGTGTATGGTATCGGAGTACCCGCACGTCTCCACGTTCTAAAACTAAGTCGCGGATGGGCCTAATAGCTCAGTTTCAGCCCTCTATCAGTCAGTCACTAAGTTTGTAGCGCAGGGGCTTGTCCCATAGGAGTGGGCAGGAATGTTTGGGCAACTACATACCACGAGGGCCACGGTCGCCCGCCTCAGGCGGGGCGATT
>JBCLEL010000066.1:0-10295 GCA_038913435.1 Chloroflexota bacterium | reverse complement strand
GCATTTTTTGGTAGAGATGACGAAGCCTGGAAAAAGATGCCCACTCCTATAGGACAAGCCCCCGCGCTACTGGTCACCGGCGACCCTGCCGAGAGTCTAGTTCAGCTCCAACCACCGCTTCGATGAGGCTAGGAACCCTTCAACGTTATGTCGCATCTCGGCGACGCTATCGCCGCCGAACTTCTCCAGAAAAGCGTCGGCGACCACCAGCGCAACCATCGCCTCGCCGATGACGCCGGCCGCCGGCACCGCGCATACGTCAGAACGCTGGTACTGCGTCGGGCTGTCCTGGCCGGTTGCCAGGTCAACCGAGTGCTGGGGTGAGATCGTCGTCGAGATCGGCTTCATCGCGCCACGCACGATCAACGGCTCGCCGTTTGTCACGCCGCCTTCGGTGCCGCCGGCGCGATTCGAGGCGCGGACCACCCGGCCGTCCTTCAGATAGATCTGGTCATGGGCCTGGGTCCCGAATAGGCCGGCGGTGGTAAACCCGCCGCCAAGCTCGACCCCCTTGATCGCGTTTATACTCATGATCGCCTGGGCCAGTCGGCCGTCCAGCTTGCGGTCCCAGTGGACATAGCTGCCCATGCCAGGGACCATCCCGGTGACAACCACCTCGAAGACACCCCCTAGCGTATCCCCTTTAGCGCGTGCTTCATCAATGGCGGCGATCATTCGGGCCTCGCCCTCCGGGTCCAGACAACGCACCGGCGACTCGTCAACCTGGGCAAACTGCTCAGGGTCGCCAGTTATGAGGGTTTCCACCCGGACTGGCCCGATCTGGATGATATGGCTGAACACCCGCATGCCAAACTCTTCCAGCAGCCGGCGGGCCAACGCGCTGCAAGCCACCCTGGTTGTCGTCTCGCGGGCGCTGGCGCGTTCCAGCACCAGCCGCATGTCGTCGTGGCCGTACTTGATCCCGCCGGCCCAATCGGCGTGGCCCGGTCTAGGCACCGTCAGCGGCGGCAGCTTGCGGTCCTTCCAGTTAGGCCAGTCGCGGTTCTCGATGCGGAGGGCTATCGGCCCGCCGGTCGTCTTGCCGTTGGCGACGCCGGCCAGTATCTCGGCTCGGTCTTGCTCGATCTTCATCCGGCCACCGCGACCGTACCCATGTTGCCGGCGGGCGAGTTGGACGGCGATATAGTCCTCGGAGACCTCCAAGCCAGCTGGCATGCCTTCAACGATGCCGGTCAGACAGGGGCCGTGCGATTCGCCGGCGGTGAGAAATCTCAGTTTATTCATCCTAAAGCCTCCAGGGACCCACAGATTGCACAGATTTCGCAGATTGAGGGGGATCTTATCTGTGCAATCTGTGAAATCTGCGGATCCGGTCTATCTAGCCTCTAACGCCCCTAGCAGCCGTTCCTCAAAGTCGGGAAACGACACCGTCACACAGTCGTAGTCCTGAATGGCGACTTCCTCTTTCGCCAGCAGTGAGGCGATTCGCAAGGACATCGCCATACGGTGGTCTCCAAATGAGTCTACGCCGGCGCCGCTGATTTTCGTAGGGCCTTCAATCAGGAAGCCGTCCGTAAACGGCTCGATCTTGACGCCCAGCTTGGAAAGCTCGCTGGTCAACGCCGCGATGCGGTCGGACTCCTTTACCCTAAGCTCAGCCGCGTCGTGGACAACCGTCTGTCCTTCGGCTTGCGAGGCGGCGACCGCCAATATCAGCAGCTCGTCAATCATTCTGGGTACCAGTTCGCCGCCAACGTTGACACCGCGCAGGCCGGCCGACCGGACGTGCAGGTCAGCTATCGCCTCGCCGGCCGAAGTCCGCTGGTTTTCCAGCCTGATGTCAGCGCCCATCGCCCTTAGAACGTCTAACAGGCCGGTCCGGGTCGGGTTGACGCCGACGTTGCGGACCAGCAGGTCGGAGCCGGGCAACAGCGTCGCCGCCACCAGAAAGTAGGCCGCCGAGGAGAAGTCGCCGGGGACAATCACGTCTACCGCTTTTAGCTCGGCTGGTCCCTCGATCTCAACCGTCGTGCCATTCATGCGAACCTGAGCGCCCATCGCCTGCAACATCAGTTCGGTATGGTCGCGGCTCCGCGCCGGCTCGGTCACGCGGGTCGTCCCCTCGGCCTGAGCGCCGGCCAGCAAAATCGCCGACTTCACCTGGGCACTGGCGACCGGCGTATGGTAGTCAATCGCCTTCAGCCGGCGGCCCAGGATTGCCAGCGGCGCGAAGCAGTTGCCCTGCCGGCCGAGGAGCGTTGCTCCCATCTGGGTGAGCGGTTCGACGATTCGATCCATCGGCCGTCTACGCAATGAGTCATCTCCGTCTATGACGGTGAAGCCGGGATGGCCGGCCTGGATTCCGCTGAGCAGCCGCATTGATGTGCCGGAGTTGTTCGCTTGGAGCACACCGGCTGGCTCTTGCAACCCCTGCATGCCAGGGCTTTCGACGATTAGAGTGTCGCGCTCCCACTGGGCAGTGAGGCCGAGTTGAAGCGCGCAGTCGAGACTGGAGAGGCAGTCAGCCGACCGGACGAAGTTCTTGATCGCTGATCGGCCGGTTGCCAGCGTGCCGATCAGCACTGCCCGGTGCGAGACCGACTTGTCGCCGGGGACCTCGATTTCGCCAATCAATCTGAGCAAATCCTGATATTAATACCAACCACTGGCGGAAAGACTCGGTCTAAATGTCCAATGCTCATACGATTGACACGCTGGGAGCGCGGGCGTCCCGCCCGCTCCGGGGCGGCCAGGATGGCCGCTGCCAGGAATAACGTCCTTTCTCACCCACCAGGAAATGGGGGCCATAGGAAAAAATTGGTGTCAATGACTAGCTGTCAGGCATGCGGTTAGATGCTGCGGCCAATCGCCTGGGCAATCGCTTTTAGCTCGGTCATGAGTTGGGCGAACATCTCCGGCTTCAGCGCCTGCGGGCCGTCGGACAGGGCGCGGTCCGGATGCGGGTGCACCTCTATAATCAGCCCGTCAGCGCCGGCGGCAATGGCAGCCTTGGCCGCCGCGCCAACCAGGTTCCAGCGGCCGGTCGCGTGGCTGGGGTCAACGATCACCGGCAGATGGGTCAACTGCTTCAGCACCGGCACCGCGTTGATGTCAAAGGTGAAGCGGGTGGCCGTCTCGAAGGTGCGAATACCCCGCTCGCAGAGCACAACGTTGTAGTTGCGATTGGAGAGGATGTACTCAGCCGACATCAATAGCTCCTGGATGGTGGCCATCATTCCGCGCTTCAGCAGGACCGGCTTGCCGGACTTGCCCAGATCGTGGAGCAGGGCGTAGTTGTGCATGTTGCGGGCGCCGACCTGGAACATTGCCGCTCTCTTGCCGACCGGTTCGATCAGGTTAGAGGTGATAATTTCAGTCACGACCGGCAAGCCGACCTCCGCGCCCACCTCGGCCAGCAGGTCTAGCCCGGCTTCACCGAGTCCCTGGAAGCTGTAAGGCGAGGTGCGCGGCTTGTACGCGCCACCGCGCAGCATCCTGGCGCCGGCCTCTTTCACCGCGTGGGCCGTCTCTAGCAACTGCTCCCGGCTCTCCACCGCGCAAGGGCCGGCCATCACCACGATCTGGTCGCCGCCGATCTTGACGCCATCCACTTCGACAATGGTTCGTTGGGGCTTAAAGTCGCGGCTGGCCAGCTTGAATGGCTGCAAGATGGGCATGATGTTCTCCACGCCGCTCAGCGCCTCTAACGGTTCAGCCACCAGCGGTCGCTCGTCGCCAATTATTCCGATAATGGTCCTCTCCTCGCCGGTTGACAGGTGGGCGCGAAAGCCCAACTCCTCGATTCGCGCCACCACTTCATCAACTTCGTCCGGCGTTGCGCCTTTCCTCATTACAACGATCATTCAGTCCGTTCCTCACACTCCATTCAGTAGGGGCGCTTCGCGAAGCGCCCCTACTGCGTAATCAGACGACATTTTCGGGAATACCGTTTCAAAATAGCTTTTCACCCCTAGCCGTTTGGCCTTGATCCTGCACCAGTGAAGGACACCTCATCCCCTGACCCCTTCTCCTGCGAGGAGAATGGAAAATGATTAGTGGGGGACACCCCCACATCCCCGTCAATGGCTTCGCCCCGGCACCCCTTAGAGTCCGCCTAGCATAGCCTAAGACCTCATTTGAGTTAACACTAGCTGTTAACTCTCACTAGTGGAGTAACCCGCAGTTGTTTTCAGATGCGAAGCAATTTTAGAGGCGCGCATAACGTGATGTCAACGCGCCTGCCCGCTTTTCGGAGGATCAGATACGAGACAAGCTAGCGGTTGTCCCCCTGTCCTTTCTTGCGCGCTCGGCGGGCAAAGAGCGATCCTCCGCCCCAGGTGAGCAAGTAGGCTACGACTAAGGCGCCAACCGCCGTGCCAATGGTAATCAAGGTCTGCGTCTCTTCCCGAATCTGAAAGAGGCTGGCTAAGATGATTGCCGCATAGCCAATAGCCACTACAACGATAATCTGGCGAAATTTTCGCCGGTTGAACAGATACATAAAGGCAAGGACCGCTAGCAGCAGCCCCCAGACAACCATCTTGTAGAAAAACACGCTGGAACACCCCTAACCGGCCGGTTCGTTGGAATGATTATAGGTTATTGCAGGTAAAGCTGTTTAACCAACCGCTTTGCCCTTCCGGGCTCCCGAATGATTGCCCTCGGCTGGCCTCTTTGACCCGGGCGATGGCGAAGAAACCGGACAGCAAAAAAGGCCTTACTGCAACCCGCGCCCGCTCTGAGTGAGGCAACAAGGCGTTGAAGTAGTTCATCAACTTCTCACGGCAGGTGTCAACATTGTTGCGGTATCTCTACTCACAGCAACTCTAAGAAACGGTCTGGTTCCAGCTCGGCCTGCTTCAGTATGCGACTCAGGGTGGAACGTTTTACCGGTCGGTGCGCTGGGACTGTGATCTTCAGAAGTCTATCTCCAACGTGTTTTTGCAGCCGGATATGACTTCCTCTCTGGCGCACTACTACCCACCCATCTCGTTGAAGGGCGCGGATGATCTATCGATAGGAAAGACTGGGGACGGAACTCACACAGCTAGCTCTATCACTTCTGCCTTCTCGTCAGGCAGCAGATCGTCCTCGGTCGGTTCAAGGTATAGCTCAATAGCCTCTCGAATGTTGTTGAGGGCTTCCTCTTTTGTGTTACCCTCGCTGATACAACCGGGCAGCGCCGGCGCATATACCGTGTATCCTCCTTCATCGCTCGCTTCAAGCACTATCTTCAGTCGCATCGCCGTTCCCGCCCTTTCTTGGCAAAGACCAAACTCCAGCATCATAGTTTCTTTGCGGCCGCTTGATTATACATCTTATGGTGCCGCAGGCTGGGCCACCACTCATCGAAGTCTCTATTGCGGCGTCCGGCCGGCCGTGCTAGATTCTCTTTGGAGTAGCAGTCTTAGGGAGGCGATTTGGAAGACCCAATCAGCGCGCTGTCAAGCGCATTAGAGTCTATTGACATGGCAACCGATGGGACAACCGTGGCCGGCCATTCGCGGCCGGACTATGGCCGCCACGCCCGCAAGGGAGTGCCTGAAATAATCCTGGCCACCAACAAAAGCCCCGAGCAGGTTGCCGACTTGGTTGAAGCCTTTGTCTCAACCGTTGGCCGGGCAGTTGTCAGCGAGGTCAATGAGGAGCTTGTCGCGAGCCTGGCCGGTAAACTATCGTCGGTACAGGTAGATGTCTACCGGCTGGCGCGCATGGCGGTCTTCCGCCGGCCTGATGCTGAGCGACCGCGCACCGGCGGCAAGGTGGGCATCATCACCGCCGGCACATCTGACCTGCCCTACGCCGAGCAGGCTTCCATAGTCGCCGGCGAGATGGGCTGCGAGACGAAGCTGGTCAGTGATGTTGGCGTCGCCGGCATCCATCGCCTGATGGAGCCGTTGCGCGACATGTTGAAAGAGGGCGTTGATGTGATAGTCGTAGCAGCCGGCATGGATGGCGCGCTGCCATCGGTCGTAGCCGGCCTGGTTGACCTGCCGGTCATTGGCCTACCAACCTCAACTGGCTATGGCCTGGGCGGGAAGGGAGTAGCGGCGCTGCTTTCGATGTTACAAACATGCTCGCCTGGGTTGACGGTGGTGAACATTGACAACGGCGTCGGCGCTGGCGCAAGCGCCGCGCTGATTGCCAACCGGGTCGCGGCTAGTCGCCGGCGAAAGAGGTAGGGGCAGTTTGCGCTCGGCCGGAAGACGTAGGGGCGTATTGCAATACGCCCCTACCGGGGTCGGTTTGCTGCAAGGTGGCCGTCCTTGAAAATCGCCTACGTTGATTGCTTCTCCGGCGTCAGCGGAGACATGCTGGTCGGCGCGTTGCTTGACGCCGGCGCTTCGCTTGAGGCCCTGCGCCGCGAGCTGGCCGGCCTGCCGCTAGCCGGCTACCAGATTTCCGCCAGCAAGGTCACGCGAAAGGGATTTGCCGGGACTCAGTTTTCAGTCACGGTGACCGAGCCTCAGCCGGAGCGTCACCTGTCCGACATCGTCAACATCATTGCGGCGTCGCACATCTCCAATCGAGTTAAATCCAACGCAGTTGGGGTGTTCCGCCGGCTGGCCGAAGCCGAGGCGAAGGTCCATGGCCTGAGCGTTGAGCAGGTCCACTTTCACGAAGTTGGCGCGGTTGATTCGATAGTAGACATTGTGGCGGCGGCGGCCTGTTTTGAGCAGCTTGGGGTAGAGGCGGTGTATAGCTCCCCAGTCCCAACCGGCGCCGGCTCGATCAAGACTGCTCATGGCCTGATCCCGGCGCCTGGCCCGGTGACTCTGCTGATGCTGGCGGAGACCGGCGCGCCGACCCGCCGGGGGCCGGGTGACGGCGAGCTGTCAACGCCAACCGGTGTCGCGCTGCTGGCCAGCTTGGCCCGCTTTGAGCAGCCGGAGATGACCGTGCGGCAGGTTGGAGTTGGCTTCGGGACAAAGGAGTTTGAGTGGCCCAACCTGCTGCGGGTGTGGTTGGCCGACATGCCGGCCGATCCAACCGACCTGAAGACCGGCGCTGTGGTCGAAATCGAGGCCAACCTAGACGACATGACGCCGGAGGCTATCGGCTGGGCGGCGGAACGTTTGCTGGCGCAGGGCGCGCTTGACGTGTTTCTAACGCCGATTCAAATGAAAAAAGGGCGTCCGGCGATTAAGATTTCAGTAATAGCCAGTCCGAACGATGCCCAGGCGATCAGCCGGTGGATGATCCAGCATACCAGCACGCTGGGCGTCCGCTGGTCAACTAAGTCGCGCTATATGGCCGGTCGGGAGACGACAACGGTTGAGACACCCTGGGGACCGGTCCGCGTCAAATGGAAGCTGCTCGGCGACGAGCGGACGGCTTCGCCGGAGTACGACGACGTAGCCGCCATCGCCAACCAGACCGGCCAGTCGTTTGAGAAGGTGTATGATGAAGTACTGCGGCTTGCGCTAGCCGTTTTGCCATTGCCGGGAGACAGAGTGGACGCGCCGCACACCCACGAAGAACCTAAGTAGGGAAGGGGCTTGTCCCCTTCCAACGGGTGGGCGGCGGGGGACAAGCCCCCGCGCTACGGTTCATTCGGCGAGCGAGATGTAGGGGCGACCGGCCGGTCGCCCCTACTGTATCGGGAGGTCAAGTGAGGTCTGGCGACCAGGTTCGATCCGCTTTTCTGAGTTTTTTTGCCGAACGCGGCCATCAGATTGTGCCCAGCTCTTCGCTGGCGCCAATCGGCGATCCGACGCTGTTGCTGACATCGGCCGGCATGGTGCAGATGAAGCCGTATTTTATCGGCGAAGCCACCCCGCCCAGCCGGCGCTTGACCTCGGCCCAGAAGTGCTTCCGCGCCACCGACATTGACAAGGTCGGTGATGAACGCCACCTGACCTTCTTCGAGATGTTGGGTAACTTCTCCGTCGGCGACTACTTCAAAGAAGGCGCTATCGAGTTTGCCTGGGACCTCTCGACGAAAGTCTTTGACATCAGCCCAGACCGAATATGGATAACCATATATCCCGACGATTCTGAGGCCGAAAGGCTATGGCGCAAGATCGCCAACATCAAGCCAGAGCGGATTGCACCGAGCGAAGAGAACTGGTGGGGCGCCGGCGACACCGGCCCTTGCGGCCCCGACTCCGAGCTTTACTTCGACCGGGGCAAGGAGTGGGGCTGCGGCCGGCCAAGCTGCGGGCCGGGTTGCGAGTGCGCCCGTTACCTTGAATACTGGAACCTGGTCTTTATGCAGTACGACAAGGCGGCCGATGGGTCGCTGACGCCCTTACCGAGCCAGAACATTGACACCGGCGCCGGCCTGGAACGGCTGACCATGCTGCTAAACGGCCTGCCCACTGTTTATGAGACCGACCTTTTCCGGCCAGTTATAGAAAAATCAGCCGGCCTCGCCGGCGTCCACTACGGCGCGTCGGACAAGACCGATTACTCGTTGAGGGTCGTGGCTGATCACAGCCGAGCGGCAACCTTCCTGATCGCCGATGGCGTCCTGCCGAGCAACGAGGGGCGCGGCTACGTACTGCGACGAGTGTTGCGTCGGGCCGCTCGCTACGGACGCTCGCTTGGCATCGAGGGTAACTTCCTGGGCGACACCGCCAACGTCGTCATCAACATGATGGGAAAGGCTTACCCAGAACTGGCGGAGCGGCGCGACTTCATATCGCAAGTCATCAACTACGAGGAGAAGCGCTTTGGCCAGACATTGGCCCACGGTATCATCGCTTTGGAAGAGTTGATCGAGCAGGCGCGTCAGCGCGGTGAGAACGTCCTGCCCGGCGAAGAGGCGTTTCGGTTGCACGACACCTTTGGCTTTCCGAAGGAGCTAACCATTGAGCTAGCTGCGGAGGCCGGCCTGAAAGTTGACGAGGCCGGCTTTGACAAGGCTATGGGCCGCCAACGTGAGGCTGCGCGTTCAGCCGCCAAGTTCGGGCTTGGCGACCAGAGCAGCCGGGTGGCATTAATCTCGCTAGGGACCAAAGTGGAGTTCGTAGGTTACGACCTGAACGAAACGCGAAGTCGAGTCGTAGCGATCTTGGCCGGCATGACCCAGATCAAGCGGGCAGAATCGGGCCAGATCGTTGACATCGTGCTGGATAAGACGCCTTTCTACGCCGAGGCCGGCGGACAAGTTGGCGACACCGGCCTGATTCTCGGCAAAATCGGTCGGGCGGAGGTAATGGATACCCAGAGGCCAGCGCCGGACCTGATCGTCCACCGGGCGCAAGTTGTCGAAGGCGAGCTAGCCGAGGGCGATGGAGTGACGGCCAAGATTGATGTCGAGCGACGCGAGCAGATCCGGCGTCATCATACCGCCACGCATCTGTTGCATAAGGCGTTGCGTGAAACGCTAGGCGCCCACGTCCACCAGGCCGGCTCGTTGGTGGCGCCGGAACGGCTGCGATTCGACTTTACCCACCTGTCGCCTATGACCATCGAGCAAACCAGACAGATCGAAGAAGCGATCAACCAGCAGATCAGGCGTAACCTGGAAGTGCGGACGAGCCCCACCACCTACCAGGAGGCGGTCAAGGCCGGCGCGATGGCGCTGTTTGGCGAAAAGTACGGCGACGAGGTGCGGATGCTGGAGATCAACGACTACAGTCGGGAGCTTTGCGGCGGCACCCACGTCCGCCGGACTGGCGACATCGGCGCTTTCCACCTAGTATCCGAGAGCGCGGTCGGCGCCGGCCTGCGTCGAATCGAGGCGGTAGCAGGCGAGATAGCCGACCAGTATGTGCGCTCCCAGCTTGACATGCTAGCCCAGATCACCCAGAAGCTGGGCGGTCAGCCGTTAACCCGCTTGCTGAACATCGAGCAAGAGCTGGCCTCATTGAAACGGGAACTGCAAAAGGCGCGGCGCGAGCAGGCCGGCAATCAGGTCGGCGAGCTGATTGCGCAGGCCAAGTCGGTCAACGGGCTGAAAGTGCTAGCGGCCAGAGTTGACGCGGACAGCTTCGAGGGGATGCGCGAGCTGGGCGACCTGTTGCGCAATCGGCTGGAAAAGGGCGTGCTGGTGCTGGGCGGCCCGGTTGATTCACGGCCAGGGTTTGTGGCCATGGTATCACCGGGAGTCAACATTCACGCCGGCCGGCTCGTCGGCGAGGTGGCGGCGATAGCCGGCGGCAAGGGTGGTGGCCGACCCGACATCGCCCAGGCCGGTGGCGGCGATCTTGCCAGAATTGACGAGGCGCTGGCTAAGGTGCCAGAGATTGTCGAGAAAATGCTTGACCTGTCGTAAATGTAGAGGCTGGGCCCAGATCAATTATTTCCAACAAATTCTCTACTTGACTAAGAAATTGACCGACTGTGAGTGCTGGTCGCTGGTGAATTGCCCTCACCCTAACCCTCTC
>JBCLEL010000065.1:0-10307 GCA_038913435.1 Chloroflexota bacterium | reverse complement strand
CCCGACCGCCAAATTGAGAATAGACCAGGACTAGCTACTGATGAATTTAACCTCTGCTTCTGATACCCTGGCCGCCAGCGATCGCAGCCTGGAACATCTCCTGTACAACACCGACCATTATGTGATAGCAGTTGAGATCGAGACTTCTCGCGGGCTTGCTAGCGAGAACCGCTGGCGGCGAATAGTTGACTACGCTCGGCAGGTCTCCGATCTCGACCAGGTAGACCTCATCTCCATCACCGACAATCCCGGCGGACATCCGCATCTCTCTCCTGAGGTGCTCGGCGCTGAACTTATGGAGCGTGGACGGGAGGTCAATATCCACGTTTGCTGCAAAGACGCCAACCGCAACGGCCTGGAAAGCCGGCTGTGGGCGTTGAATAGCGAAGGCTTTCGCAACATACTTGCCTTGACCGGCGACTATCCGGTCGAGGGATTCAAAGGGCAGGCCTTGCCGGTTTTTGACATTGACTCGGTCGGCCTGCTCGAACTCGTCCGTCAGATGGACGCCGGCCTGACAGTGCCAGGTTTGAAGGCTGGTTCAACCGAGAGCTATCAGAAGGCGAGTTTATTTCCCGGCGCGGTAGTCTCTCCCTTCAAACAGCATGAAGGCGAGCATATGACCCAGCTTTTCAAGCTGGCGCTCAAGATTGAGACCGGCGCGCGGTACATAATCACCCAGATCGGCTACGACTCGCGCAAATTCGACGAGCTGCTGAAGTATATGGCGCTTAAAGGCCTAAACGCGCCGGTCATCGGCAACGTATACGTGTTGACGGCGCCAGTGGCTCGCTTCTTCAACCGGGGCACAATTCCCGGCGTGATAGTCAGCAACGAGCTGGTCGAGGTGGCAAACGCTCAAGAAAAGTCGCCGGACAAAGGCAAAAGCTTCTTCCTGGAGCTAGCCGCCAAGCAGATCGCTATTCTCAAAGGATTGGGCTATCGCGGGGCCTACATCGGCGGCCGGCTCAAGGCCGATGAGGTGCATACCGTACTGGAGATCGAGCGTTCGTTCTCGCCGGATGATTGGAAGCAGTTTGCCCGTGAAATCATCTTCCCCCAGCCAAACGAGTTTTATTACTTCGAGCGCGACGCGGAGACCGGCCTCAGCTCAACCCAGATAAGCAAGGCGTACCTCGCCTCAAAGACGCCGGCCGGAATGGCCGAGCTACGCAGAAGGACGCCCTTAGGCTACAAGTTCTCCCGGCTGACCCATGATGCCGTGTTCGATAGAGGCTCGCTCGGATTCAAGCTAGGACAACAGGTCTATAAGAGGCTCGATCAATCGAACTTCTTCCACACTCTGGAACAAGCAGTCAAGATACCGATGTTTGGTTGCCACGATTGCGGCGACTGCGCGTTGCCAGACATCGCCTACCTCTGCCCGGAATCGCAGTGTGTGAAGAATATGCGTAATGGCCCTTGCGGTGGCACTCACCAGGATACTTGCGAGATTGGCGAGAAAGATTGCATCTGGGCGCGGGCTTACTATCGGCTGAAAGCCTATGGCCAGGAGGAGACAATGCTACGCCGGCCGGTCATCTTCAAGGATGGCCGGTTGCGTGGCACTTCCGCCTGGGCAAACACCTTCCTGGGCCGCGATCATCACGGTCGGACCGATCAAGACTGAATTTAGCGATTCCAACCAAGTAGGGGCGTATTGCAATACGTCCCTACTTTAGCGAAAGGACTGCTTTATCATGACCAGGGTTATCCAGTCACCTGAAAACTTCACCATCGTTGGCGAAAATATCCACGCCACCCGGATTGTCTTGCGTAAAGGTCGCCGCGTCACCGTGTTGGACGATGGGACCGAAGCGGTAACATTCAAGGATGAGTCGGGCGAAGACCGCTACCTCCGAGTCCCCGAGAGCTTCAAAAATACCCAAGCCTACCAGCAGGGCCAGATCAAGCACTTCATGGTCGCGGTCAATAAAGGAATTGGCGGCGATCCGTCCGAGCAAGCGGAAGGCGCCGCCTACGTGCATTACGAAGTCCGCCGGCAGATCGCAGCCGGCGCCCATTATCTGGACCTGAACGTTGATGAGGTGTCGCATCACGTTGACATCCAGAAAAAGGCGATGGAGTGGCTGGTCAAGACAGTCCAGCAGGTCTCCACTGTGCCGCCTAGCGTGGACTCGTCCAACGCTGAGATCATCGCCGCCGGCCTGGCGGCCTACGGTGGCCGAGCCGGCAGGCCGATGATAAACTCGCTGGCGCTAGAGCGATTGGAAACGCTGGACCTGGTCAAGCGATATAACGCTAAGGTGATCGCCACTGCCGCCGGCGCAGAAGGGATGCCGCAGGATGACGACGAGAGGGTGGAGAACGTCAACCAACTTATGGCCGCTATCCGTTCCCGTGGAGTGCCGTTCAGCGATGTCTTTATTGACGCCCTTGTCTTTCCGATCTCAGTTTCGTCCCCGTATGGAAGTCACTATCTCGATGCCGTGAGCAAACTCAGGAAGATCTACGGACCGGAAGTGCATATCACCGGTGGTTTGAGCAACGTATCCTTCGGCATCCCCAGCCGCAAGCTGGTAAACGACACCTTCATCTACCTGGGACTGGAGGCCGGCATTGACTCCGGCATCATTGATCCGGTTCAGAGCAAGATCAGCGATGTTTTCAGCCTGGATACCGAGTCGGAGGGTTTTCAGCTTGCGCGGGACATGTTGCTTGGCCACGACGACTTCTGCGCCAACTATATTCAAGCCTGGCGGGATGGTAAGTTACAATAGCTGTCATTCAGTCCCAAACTTTGGGATTTTGGATTTGGGATTTTGGATTTTGGATTCCCTACCCCACCCTAATCCAAAATCGGAAATTATTTGGAGGGGGATAGATGTCATTGAAGGTGATGATTACCGACCAGGTTGGGCCGGACCTGGTGGGAGAGCAGAATGTGCTTTCCGAGATCGGCGTGGAGCTAGTCCTGGCGCCGGACCAGAGCGAGCAAACGCTGGTGAAATACGCGAAAGGCTCAGACGCGATCATATCCAACTGGGCCAAGACTACTGACAAGGTGATCGCGGCCGCCTTGCCGAAGCTCAAGATCATCGCGCGTACGGGAATCGGGGTGGACAACATTGATGTGGCCTTTGCCACCACCAAAGGGATTCCGGTGACCAATGTCCCGGCTTACTGCCTCCCCGATGTCGCTGAACAGGCGATGGCCCTCTTGCTGGCCCTCGCTCGTAAGGTCGCTTACTATGACCGGCACATTCGCCTGGGACACTGGGAGCGGACTACTGGCCCCGGAATGCAACGACTTGAGGGGAAGACTTTTGGCATAGTCGGGCTTGGCAAGATCGGACGCGAGTTGATACCGCGGGCGAGTGGATTCAAGATGGAGGTGATAGGCTTCGACCCTTACGTGTCGCCGGAGCAGGGCGAGAAGATCGGCGTGAAAATGGCTGATTTGGAGACCCTGCTGGCGACTGCCGACGTGGTTGATCTGCACTGCCCGCTGATGGACAGCACCCGCAACCTAATCAACGCCGACACGCTCCGGCAGATGAAGCCTACCGCCTACCTTATCAATACCGCGCGTGGGGAGTTGGTTGACGAAGACGCGCTGTATGAGGCGCTGACAACCGGCCAGATCGCCGGCGCCGGCCTAGATGTTCGGCGCAAGGAGCCGCCCGATCCAAACGACCGGCTGGTCCAGTTGCCGAATGTAGCGCAGTCGCCGCACGCTTCGTATTACACGGCGGTGCGAGAGTTGCAGGAGTTGACCGCCTGGGAGGTCCGGCGGGCATTGACCGGGCAGTCCCCGTTGAATGTGGTGAATCCCAAATATAAGCAGCGCTAACGCTTCTCCTACGTAAATCTATTTCCGGCCTACCTTGTTATCGTTGGTAGGGGCGTTCAATAGCACGATAGACGCAATCGAAACTTCCGACTCTTTCTAGCTACCAAGCGGGTTGGTTGCTTCGGTGCGGTACTATTCCCCAAAGATAACTCCCGTATTGCGCCTGTTTTACCACATAACAATGACGTAATACTGTGCTAGCATTGCAATACGATGCAACGAAGTACGTTTCCAAAAGGAGGTATGACGATGCGGGAACTGGAGACAACCATGACCCAAAAAGGACAGGTGACGATTCCTGTCGAAATCCGCGCCCGCCTGGGGCTTAAACCCAAAGATAAGGTGCGCTTTGAGGTCGAAGGAGAAGTTGTGACGCTGCACCCGGCGCCCTCGCGCCTCCTCCAAGGATACGGGGCCGTCACCCCTCGCAAACGACCGGAGAATTGGAAAAAGGTAAGAGCCGAGGTTGAGCAAGCCATCGCAGAGGAGGTGGCCGCCGAAGGCTAGACGATATGCCACCGCGCTTTTTAGACACCAACATACTTCTGCGCTACTTCACCCGCGATGATGAAGAAAAGGCAAGGAGAGCGTTTGCTCTCTTGCAGCGGGTGGAACGGGGCGAGGAAAAAGTGGAGACGTCTCTTCCGGTGATCTTCGAGACAGTCTACACCCTCGAACGTTTCTACCACATCCCCCGAGACCGGATTTGGCAACTCGTCCTGAATGTGATCCGGATGCGCGGCGTTCATCTGCCCGGCAAAGACCTGTGCCGTCGTGCCCTCATTCTATATGCGGAGAAGAACATCTCATTTGCCGACGCTTATACCGCTGTGTACGCCCAGGAGCGCGGCATGGAGATCTACAGTTGGGACACCGACTTTGACAAGATCGAAGGCATCGTTCGGGTTAAACCCGGAGAGGAATAGCAATTCGTCAGGTCCTACCATCTATCTACCCCGCGTCCGCGGCACATCATTGCAGACCTCGCCATATGATGCTTTACACATTTCTGGACTCAGCTTGGCAGAATGGCAGCAGTCGGCCAACCAGTTCTACTGAGTCACCTCGCCACGACATGGGCTACACATATTTGCACTGATCGTGGCGGATCACTCCTCGCCAGAGAAACTACTGAAGCACCTCAGCCGCCGAGCGAATACAGCGATGAGCGTAATCATTGAGCCAAACCACGTCGCCGGTAGTAGTAGGGGCAAGGCATGCCTTGCCCCTACTACTACCGGACGGCCATTTCCATATGATCGGCAACGGGTGAACCAGTGATGCCACGTAGATCAATGTTTATGCCCGCCGCTGTAAACTAGGCTACACCCTAATCCTGATGGCCGCCTCTCAACCGGCGCCAGCCCCATAACCCCCGACCGTGGCAGGTTTCTCAGCAAGGTGTAGTTAGGCCACTGTTCTGCTGAGCGGCTTCACAGTATCTCTTCTGCCACCTCCACCCGCAGCAGCGACCGCACATTTTCGATCTGGTTAGCAATGGTCGCAATAGAAGAACCGGCAAACAGCAACCCCACCGCCACATTGTCCAGCGTGGTCACCAGCGAACCGGAGTCACCTCCGGCAGATATGTTAGTGATCACGATTTGGTCGATGAACCGTGCCACCTTCCCACCACCGAAGCCAACATCGATCGTGGCATTAACCGCCGTGATTCTGCCAGTCGTATAGTTCGTGGTGCGCCCGGTCTTCTGCACGGTCGTCCCCACCAACACGCCCTGCTTCCGCCGCCAGCCCCGCACGTAGCCAATCCAGTAAATTTCCCGGTCCAGATCGTGGAATTCCCCATCGGCAACAGCCGCGTCCACAAGGTTCTTGTGCAGTGGTAGGGGCACCGATGGGGCAAAAGTAATGGGAATGAACCTATTCAGTCTAGCAATGAGGTCCGCTGGGTTGGTGCCACCGTCGAATGGACCGGGCTGGAGAATAGGGTCGCCGGGAGAGGCAGAATTGCTGTTGGCGAGAACGTGGTTGTTGCTGAGGATGTAATACTTGGATGGGATACCGATACCATGAGCAGGTGGGCTGATAGTACCACCCGGCAGAATATCGTAGACCGCAGTGGCAATAGTGCCCGCCGTGATCAGAACGTGTCCCACGCTGTAGCCACCTTCCGCCGGACGGACGCGCTTTTTGAGGGTCTGGGGCCCGACCGCCAGTGGCTCACCACCTCCTGCGAAGGGATAACCGATGGCGAGGACATCGGTTTGCACGTCCGCCAGTCTAGGCGGCACCAAGTCAGCCGGGCTCAACTGGTCCGGCTCTAGCTTATGAGTCACCAGCACCACCAGAGCTGGCTCACCGGTGGGCTGCCCATTCGTCCACTTGATGCCAGCTGCCACGCCGACGATATTGGTACGTGGCCTCTGGGGATCCAGGAGTTCTGCAACGGCGGTGTCGTGCGCTTTTTGTACCTCTTCCAGGGCCGTTGCTGACAATGTCATCTTGGTTTCGTCTAATTTCACCGGAGCTCTCCTTCACTATCTTGATCTTGGGGTCGCGCCATCACCACGCCGATCTCTTCTACATCAACCTCATAGCCCTCCAATGTCTTGGGGAGGATCTCCTGCGGCTGCAAGTCGGACTCGGGAACCTTATGCGTCACAAAGACCCTAATGACCTTTTTGCCCTTCTGCTCGCCTATGCCAACACCTGTTACATTAGGCAGGGGCATCAACTGTTCCTCATACGTCCTCCTTACGGCCTCAATGTTCATTTCTCTACCACCTCCTTTCCATTCCTTAGCAAAATATTGCTGGGGTCGCCTCGGCTTTTCTCTCAAAGTCGCCCTTGTACCCCACAGCACCGGCTGCGCCAGAGCTGGTTTACCAGCCCAATTGATTTGGATTGCGCCCGCTAGAACTAGGTCAACCGCTGGGTGACAATATAACATGCGATTACTCGTATTCACAACGATCTTAGGGCAGGATAAAGACTCTTAACTATATCTTAACCTTGCCCGATCAGGGTGCCGGCGTGAACCGCTTGACGGAAGTTCCCATAAGGGCCCAGCCTGTTGAAAAAGCCTCATCTGGTAGCGGGGGCGCCTTTTAGTCTTTTCCCTTCGGCTCTTCGACTGGCTTGGGTGTCTCACAAACGACCGTTTTTGAGACGCAGCGGACTACCAGGCTAGCAGTGCCGATAACCCAGAGTTTTGCACTTCAAATTAGCATCTCATTTTCAATATTTTTTTATGCAAACTACGCTGAGTTATGAGACGACAATCTGTGTGTCAATTAAATCGTTGCGGTCCGCCCAAATATTGACGAGCCGCGCCGCAAACATGATAATTAGGACACAAGTGAATAGTCCGCGTTGCCCGTGGGGGAGCGAGTAGCTGAGAGGCGGGATCAAGCCCACCAACTCTTAGAACCTGATCTCGTTAGTACGAGCGAAGGGATACGGGGTGCGATTAGGCTAGGCCATCGCCATGCAGTGTTGCGCTCGCGGTGGCTTTTATTTTTGCGCTTGGCCGCCGTAAGCGCCGGCGTCCGCCCTCCGTAGAGACTATCTAAAGATTAACCGCAGAGCGCGCAGAGGGCGCGAGCGTAGGGGCGTTCAATTGAACGCCCCTACAGCGATACATAAAAACGTAATTTCCTCTGCGGTCTCAGCGGTTTTAAGGTAGTTTCTTAGCTCAAGGTCTCTCCACGGTGATTCAAGGGCTTAATTAACCGTGATCGTACCTATTACAGCGATTAGGAGGGACCGGTGGCACAGGTGATCGAACAGGCGCGTGAGTTTGGCATCCAACCCATTCCTAGCCGTTATCGAGTGTTGGGAATATGGGATAATTTCGTCCTCTGGTTCGACCTGGGCGTGAGCTTTCTAGTTATTCTGGTGGGCGCGCTGATTGCGCCGGGGCTTGGCCTCGCGCAAACGGTTCTCGCTATTCTGATCGGCGCTATCATCGGCAACCTGCTGCTGGGTCTGGCAGCCACTGTAGGTAGCGATACCGGCGTACCGACTATGGTGCTTCTGCGGGCAGTGCTGGGCATTCGCGGCTCATACATCTCGAGCGTACTGAACATTTTGCAGCTTGTAGGATGGGCCACCTTTGAGATTGTGATTATGGGGTTGGCTGCGGACAGTATCAGCAGACAGCTTTTTGGCTTCTCCAATCAGTTCTTCTGGACGCTGGTATTCGCTGCGATCGTTACGGCGATGGCCGTCTTCGGACCGATCGCCATAGTTAGACAATGGATGAAGAAATTTGCCATCTGGGTGGTGCTAGCCACTACGATCTGGCTCACTTATCAGATTTTCGCCAACCATGATATAGCCAGCCTCTGGTCCAAGGCAGGCGATGGGAAAATGACCTTCTGGCTAGCGGTTGATCTGGTGGCTGTCATGGCGATCTCCTGGATGCCGCTGGTCGCCGACTATAGCCGATTTGCGCGAAGAACCCGTGACGCTTTCTGGGGCACCGGCCTCGGATACTTCCTGGCGCACTTCTGGATGTACGCTCTTGGAGCGCTCTTGGCTTTGTCGCTGGCCGTGAGCAGTCCGGACGACCTTTTCGGCGCGATCGGTCAGATGGTGGCTGGAGTTGTTGTGCTGCTGATAATTTTGGTCCACGAGACCGACGAGGGCTTCGCTAACATTTACTCAACCGCCGTATCAACGCAAAACATTCTGCCGTGGGCCTCCAACCGGGTCCTATCAGTGATCTTTGGGGCGGTGTGCGCCGTGGTAGGGGTCGCGCTGATCGCTAGCGGCACTCCTCTATTGCAATACGAGAGCTTTCTACTATTGATCGGCGCCGCATTCGTGCCGCTGATGGGGCTTCTGGCCGCCGATTACTTCGTCTTGCGCGGGCGACGATATGACGTAGGTCAACTCTACCAAGTCGGCGGTCGCTACTGGTACGCCGGCGGCTTCAACCGGTTGGCGGTGGTCGCCTGGATCCTGGGGGCTGTTGTCTATCTGCTCATCTCTGGCCTGCCGCCGCTTGGCGTGCCCGGCGTCACCACTGCGTTTGGGTCAACGCTGCCGAGCTTCCTGGTCGCGTTCGTAGCCTACCTAATTCTGGGCCGGGCGGTGGTTGGCGAGCCGGCTCAGCGGCCGGCCTGAATGGGTACAGGTAATGGCTAGCGCGACAGCACTCGTCACCGCCATTCGCCAGGAGCTTGGCAGGCTGGACGAACGGATTCTGAGCCACCCATACATCAAGGCAATCGAAGCCGGGACGGTCCCAGCCGACCGGCTGCGGCTGTTCGCCGGCGAACAGTATTTGATAATCAAGAGCGACTTACGCAGCGTGGCCCAACTGGTCAGCCGATTTGGTGACGCTACCGTTACACGCGAGTTTTTCTTGGACGTGCTTGCAGGTGAGAAGGCGGCATTGAAGGCGTTGTCGGCCTTCGCCGGCGCGCTGGGTATGACTCAAGATGACCTCGACCGCTACGAACCGCTGGCCGGCGCCCACGCCTACACCTGCTATATGGCCTGGCTCGGACTCTACGGCTCGGAGGCGGAAGTCGCGGCGGCCTATCTGCTGAACTTCCCGGCCTGGGGCGCCAACTGCGGGAGGTTGAGCCTCGCCTTACGGGCAGGTTACGGGTTGCCGGCGGAAGCGGTGGCCTTCTTCGACCTCTTTGCCGACCCGCCGGCCGGCTTCGAGGTAAGTGCCCTGGCTGTTATCCAGGCCGGCTTGGATCGTGGTGTCCCTATCAGCTTGCTCCACAGGTCGGCGCGGCTGCTGCAAGCCTATGAGCTGATGTATTGGGATACGCTAGCTGCCGACTCAGTTTAGCCTTAGCTTTTGGGCAGTGTCACATTTGACACGAGTTCTTGAACCAAGCCACCTTATCACCGCTGTTTCTCATTATGTTTCTTGAACTAATCGCCGCCCGTACTGCCGCTTCCCGCGAGCCAATTATGAATTGGTGCAGCACGACCACAAAACGCCCGCTGTTATCGGACTGAGAGCACTTTACTAATGATTGCGTAGTCGATGATTGAAGTCGTGGAGCTATCCGGCTTTCTGCTCAGGGATCGCACCACCTCTCTTATCATCTGTTCGATCTCCTGTTGTCTCTGGCTCGTGGCCTCCGAGAGACCCGTCATGCTCAACGGGTTGCTCTTCCGACTTGGCATTAGATTCACGTTCTTGCTCCTTGATATTTTTTTCAAGGCCTTCGATCAACTCGGCCAGAAATAGAACGGGCTGCTCATCATTCAGACTCCGAAAGAATGGACGAACGACATCCATCAATGCCAGCTCTTCTGGTGATGGCTTCCTAACATTTTGAAATAGCTCACGCGCTTCCTCTCGGTCGATGACAAAACTGTGCGAGGGATAACCAGTTATTAGCCTAGCGAGTGCGTTTTCTTTAAGGTTATTTGATGATTTGTTTAACCTATTTCCGTACTCCTCTGCAATCTTTATTGAACGCTCTATCTCTCCCAAGCGCAAGGGATCGACTTGGGCGAAAATAGGCCCGTATAGACCATGAGTCAAAACTGCGGCTAT
>JBCLEL010000064.1:0-10423 GCA_038913435.1 Chloroflexota bacterium | reverse complement strand
GCTGCTCACATACCCTCTTAGAGTCCGCCTCGCATAGCCTAAGACCTCGTTGGAGTTAACACTAGCGAGATTTCTACTAATAAGGCAGGATGCCGCCACACACGTTGTAGGTCTGACCGGTGATATAGCTCGCGTCCGACGATGCGAGAAAGGCGACGACATTGGCGACATCTTCCGGGTATTGGATGCGTCCAAGCGGGATACTGGCTACTGCCTTTGCCTTCACCGATCCAACCGGCACGCCCTGCAACTGCGCTACCTCTCGGTCAATCAGGTCCCACATCGCTGTGTCCACAATACCAGCGCAGACGCAATTAACCAGAATCTGATGAGAGGAAAGCTCCAACCCCATCTGCTTAGTCAATCCAACGACGGCGTGCTTGCTAGCGGCATAGGCGCCAAGCGGCATGTCTTTGCCAGGCGCGATCTTGCCAGCGCCGGAGGCGTTATTGATGATCCTGCCACCGCCACCCTGGGCGATCATCTGCCGCGCCGCCGCTTGCGAGCAGAGCAACACCCCTTTCGCATTCACGTTCATTAGCAAGTCCCAGGTCGCCTCATCGGTGTCCATCAACGGCGCGATGGCACCGATGCCGGCGTTATTGACGAGGATGTCCAGCCGGCCGAATCGCGCTACCGTCTCCCGCACCATCCGCTCGGTGTCTGCTTTCTGGGTCACGTCCACCTTTATGGTGAAGGCCCGGCTGCCGGCCGCCTCAATCTCCGCAACTACCTGGCCGGCGTTCGCCTCGTTCATATCGGCGACGGCGATACTCGCGCCTTCGCGGGCCAACCGCAAAGCGATTGCCCGGCCAATCCCCCGACCGGCGCCGGTGACGATAGCCACCTGCCCGTTGAGTTCGTATCTTGGCATTGCCCTTCACCTCACCCGGTCTAGTTTCCCACCTGATTTCGCATGATCCAAATCCACGTCATTCAAGGAAAGAACACTTTTGGAACGGGAATTATTCTAGCTACTCGCATCTTATATACCAAATCTGGGTAAACCCGTTTGTCACGCTGAGCGCGAGCGAAGCGTCTAATGCCTAGATTCTTCGCTCCTGTGAAAATAGATTGCATAGGCGGTAGGGGCGAGGCGTGCCTCGCCCCTACCGCAAACAGATTTTCATTGGCGGTGGTGCGCCGCTGGCGAATGAATCACTTCGTTCAGAATGACCATTCCAAATTATCATCCGGATTCGGTATTAGCCGGCCGGGATTGGGGTTTCCAGGATCCCAAGCTCGTCCAGCCGGCGGACCCACTGCTGATGAAGCGGATTGCCCACCTTCCGCCAATATTCTGGATAGAACTGGCTATTCCAGGTTTTTTGACAATTCTCATGGTTGCCGCGCATCACTTTCTGGATGATGGCAACCGCTTCTGGCGTCTGGGGGTCTTCGTAATATATCACCGTGCCCATGCGTCGGTGCTCGCTGCCACCGAACGCCGCGTGCCAGATTGCGTTATTGAACACCAGCGCGTCGCCAGGGTTTGACTCAAACGCGAAGGCGGGTATCTGGTCAGGCCGGACTCCGAATGCTTCTTGGGGGTCTTTTCTAACGCTTTGACCGGTCTGCGGGTCCGTCCTGAACAACTGGCTGCGTAGCTCGCTGTGCAGTGGCTCCAGGTGTGAGCCAGGTATCACCCGTAGCGCCCCATTGCTGGCGTCCAGCGGATCTAGGTAAATGGTGAACTTTGCCGCCCGTTGCTTTGCCGTTCCCATATCAGGGTGCCACTGGGTGTCGCCGACGTAGTAGTTGGCGTCGGTAACTATGCCCATCATCTCTTTGCCCAATAGCTGTTCACCGACACTGACGAAGCGCGGGTCGTCTAACAAGGACGCAATGAATGGCGTATTCGAGTCCATCAGAGGCGCCCAGACCCGCTTCATACCGTCGTGCGAACCGCCGATCCAGGCATCCAGCCCCGAATCGAATTCTTGACGGTACCGCTTCACCTCCGAGGCTGAAAATAGCTGGCGAAAGATCAAAAATCCAAAGGTCTTGAAGTAGTTTACCTGTTGTTCGGTAAGTCGCATCTTTTACTCCTTGTGGTCTATTAGATAGCTGGTCACGTCACGCCGACTCGTCGGATAGCGCCGGACCGGCGCGTAGTATCAACTCGACAACGCCGGCGTTTCCAGCAGACCCAGCTCTGCCAATCTTCGGACCCACCTCTGGTGACGTGGATCGCTATTCGACCGATAGTACTCCGGGTACATCTGACGCCCCAGTTTGGCGTAAATACTGTGGTTGCCGCGCATCACCTGTTGGACGGCGGCAGTAGCTTCGGGGTTCTCGGGGTCCTCGTAGTACACCAGAGTCGCCATACGCCGGTGCTTACCGCCACCGAAAGCGGCGTGCCAGGTTGCTACGTTGAAGGCCAGCACATCGCCTGGACGAGAGTCAAAAACAAAGGCCGGCAGCTCATCTGGCCGGACCCCGTAGGCTGCTTCGGTATCCCTGGCTATCTGGCTATGGAACGGCTCCCGATGTGAGCCTGGTACGACCCGCAACGCTCCATTTGTCGCATCTTGGGGATCGAGGTAGATAGTGAATTTCACCCCTGAATAATCCAAACTGTGAGTATCGGGGTGCCAGCGGGTGTCGCCGACGTAGTAGTTGCCATCGGCTGCGATGCCCAAGATCTTTTTGTCGAGCAACTGCTCGGCAACATCGGCAAACCGCAGATCATCCATCAAAGAGGCGACGAAGGGGGTGTTTGAGTCCATCAATGAAGCGTAGTGCCGCTGTAGGCCATCGTGCTTGGCGCCAAGGGGCAGCCAGGCGTCAAGGCCGGCGTCGAAATCGTAGCTATATCGCCCCATCTCCTCGGCGGAAAATAGCCCTCGAAAGACCAAAAAGCCAAATGTCTTAAAATGGTTCAACTGCTGCTCAGTAAGTCGCACCGTTGCTTCCCCTCCTTTTACTTCTTGACGCTCGACATTCTTGCCAAGTCCCAATGATTAACTGGAGATTGCTGCGTAATTCATCAATATTTGTTGGCGCGCAGGGTCTTTTCGTTCTCTGCTCTCAAGCCAACCCAGCGCCCCAGGCGCTGCCCTGGCTGACTGTGAGTGAACCAATACCTCATCCCCCATTTCCCCCTTCTCCTGCGAGGAGAAGGGGGAAATGTAGTGGGGACACCCCCAGATCCCCCGTCAAAGGGGGCTTCGCCCCCTCTGCACACCCCCTAGTCGGGCTTCAGCCCGTTCAACAAGCGCCCGGACTTCAGTCCGGCGACGTGTTGCGCTATTTTAAGGGCAGTTTTATTTATGCAGCAGTCTCTAACTGCTTATTAGTTGAGCGCCCCTTAATCCTCGACCACGTGCTTATTCATCTCCTGGATCATTGGCGGCATGCGGTTATGCACACTGCGCTTCATAAATGGCCAGCTATGCTTTAACCAGGCAGCGTGATAGGCGATTGACAACCCGATGCGTTGGTTGTCCTTGGTGACGTTACTGCCTGTCCCGTGCCAGATGGAGCCATTGAAGATGACAATCGAACCGGGCGACCCTTCCGCCGCCACCAGATGTTTATAAGCCACGCCGGGGCGGGGCAACCGTCGCGAGTGATGGCTGAAGGGCAGTATTACCGTCCCTCCGTTTTCGCGGGTGAACTCACTGAGCATCAATAGGCTATTGATGATTGGCCAGACGCCCGGCGAGGCCGGCTCGCCCTTTACAAGTGGCGCGTCAGCGTGGAATTTCTGGCCTCCGTAGCCCGGCTTGACCCAGCGCATCGCCTCGCCCGCGCTATGAAACTTTTCTCCTACGGTATGACGCGCAAGTTCTAGATAAACTGGAATCGTCACAGCGCTGATGAACAGGTCCAGGTCGTCGGAGTCCAACATGTGTTCGAGCATAGATGGAAGACTGAACTCGAGCCTCTCGGCAAAGTCCGGTTGCCGGCTCATCGCTTCCATTGCCCGATCGGTCAGCCGCTGAACGTGATCCTTTGGGATAACGTCTGGGATGATGACAAAACCATACTCGTCTAGCTCGACCTTGAGTTCTTCCAAGTCCATGTTTCCCCCTTTTCAAACTCGGGCTGTATCTTTCACCCGCCGTAACTGTTTTTCGACAGCGCCGATTAGCTACCAGCGCAGCGCCGCCGGCGCTACATAGCGTGTGACCTTCTTCATTGGCGCTTTGTCTTGCTTGTAGTGGTCGCGTAGAAAGATCGGATAGCTTCCTGGCGAATCGTCTCGTGGCGAGATATCCACCAGTGTATTCCCTTTGAACTTGCCGGCGTAGGTCTGCGGCTTAGTCCAGTGCCGTGCCATCGCCGTGAAGGACACGGTCTCTTCCATCATCGGAAACTCGATAGTGACCACGTTACCGGAGACTAGCCCGTCAACCAGCAGGTAGTTGCCGGCCCAGTAGGGCCTTCGGTCAACATCATCAACTTGGCAGCGTAGCGCTCGGCGATTGACCCAGGACGGTATGCGCACCGAAATCCTGCTGGCGGTCTTATTACGCAGGATAACTTTGCCTTCGTAAGGAAGATAGCTGTCAATGTCTAGCCAAGGGCTGGCCCGGTTCAGCAACAGGTTCACCTGAGCGGCGCCGGCCTGATGGCGGACGATTCCTTCCCAGGCATAGTAGAGTCCCTGAGTACCGTTGCCAGTGCAGCACTGGCCGCTAAAGGTTTCCGGCAGGCTGGTAAGGGTCGCCTGACTCGCGAACGTCCCCAGGCTGCGTTCGATCACTCTCTCAGTTGTTTCCTGGCCCGGATAAACGGGCGACAACTCGTAGCCGCGGTTATTAAGATGCCAGGCGGATCCAGCTGGTCGGACCGGGCCGCTCTGGGATACTTTCGTCAACAGATCGGCGCGAACCAGTTGCTGCTCAACGAGGAGGTTTCGAGCTATCCGGTCTACATCGTCCCAGTAGTCGCCAAGGCCGGCATCGCTGAGTTGCACTGCAATCGCCACCATATCTCCGAGGTTGCACCCCTCGGCCCACTGGGTGCAGGCGAACCACCCGATGCGCGGGACTCCCTGAGTGCGAGCATGCTCGTAGGAGTGTCGCACAAACTCCTTGATTCGCAGGTTGTCCGTGGCAATCGCGTATTGCAAGAGTCCACGTACGGCGATGGTACGGGCGTGAAAATGGGTATTGAAATGGCCCTGCTCGCGCGCCATCGGCAGAAGAGCCGTCTCATCGGCCCCCCAAAACTTAGGCAGCATGATGAAGTTAGCCAGCTTCGTCGCAAAGGCTAGCGCATACTCGTCACCGCTTATCTGATACCACCAGGACAAGCCCAACAGCTGGTGGCCATGATAGGCGACGACGGAACCCTCGCCGCTTTCCACCTCCGTTTGTGGCTCGTCGGTGCGTAGCCAGCCGGAGCGTGGGTAGCTGAACGCAGCGGCAAATCCTCCGTCCGGATAGTAGGCGTAGTTGTCTTTATGTATGGCTATGCGCTCAAGCCCACGCGCCATCGCCCGGATTCGGTCATCCCAGGCCGGGTCGCCGTCGCGCTCCCGCCAGGCAACCATCGCCCGCAACATTCTGCCATTTCCTGCAACGTTCGCATAATCTTCATGAACGTTTGCGTACCCACGGTGACCCATCGAATGCCAGGGACGGTCGGGGCCGTAGATCGCATAGTAAAGTCCATCATCTGGCGAAATCTTGCTGACCAGGGACGACATCAGCGCCTGCTCTGTCTCGATATGCTGGTCTGCCCCCGACATCAGGCGCATAAAGGGAAACGATTCCGCAAACTTCGGGGTGCAATCGTGGTCGAAGGCCATGTGGGACATATAAGGTGGCTGGGCACGATAGCGGACGTAGAAATACTGGTCATGTCCGTGTTCGGGATCAATCGTGCCGCCCAATCCATTTATTGCAATGGCGGCTCGCTCGGCCAGATCCAGCGTATCGGGAACAGTCGCCTCGTAGCGTTCACCTCCTACACGGACTGGCTTGACGGCGGCTGGCATCTATCTTGCCTCCTGATCTATTCGATCCCGATGAATGCTTGCCGGGAACGGCGAATTGGCTGTCGCCGTTCCCGGCAAGCTGGCTCAACGTTGTCCGGCGGTGCGATCCTTGCGCCGCTGGCCCGCGTCGCCTAGTCGGCTTCCTTCAATGCCTTGTCCATCTGCTCCTTCATGTCGCCGGCTGCGGTTTTGATGTCCTTCTTGCCGAGGATGATATTGTCAACCTCTGCATTAAAGAGCTGATTTACCTTGGGCCCAGCCTTAGCTCCCCACCACTCCATGGTGAAGTACTCGCTCCGTGCCAGCGACTCGATGTTATATCGCTTGATGTCCGGATCGGTCTCCTTCTGGAAGATGGCGAGTGGGTTGTATCCCGGCGGGACCTGCTTCGACATTATCGTCAGCGCCTCGTCGCTCATCGAGATCCATTTGAGAAACTCCCAGGCCGCGTCCTTCACCTTACTTTCCTTGTTGATCGTGTAGTGATGGGGGATGCCACCGTGAGCCTTCTTACCCCCGTCCGGCGTGGGCGGATCGGCCCACCACCACTCTATATTGGCCTTACCAATATAGATTGTCACCATGACGTAAGCGGTGCCGACACCACTGAACAGCGAGTATTTGCCACTGGCGAAGGGCGAGTCACCCAGCCCCTTCGCCGCCTCCGAGGAGGGCGCGATCTTGGCTTTGACTATCGGGTCGGTTTGGATGCGGAGGACCTCCTGCGCCGCAGCGGAGGCTATATCCGTTGCGCTCTCCTCCTCGTCCTTGAAGAGCTTGCCTCCCAGGCCGGCCAGGTAGCCGTGGAACAAGCGGGGCCCCGCCAGACCGTTGGTGGCCCAGCGGGTCGGAGGCTTATTCAGCGCCGGCGCCATCTTCATGAAATCGGACACCTTCCAGAAGTTGTCAATCGAGGTTCCAAGGCCCGCTTCCGCCAGGTGCTTCTTGTTGTAGTAGATGGTGTCGATAACTGGCGCGTGGTGGTGGAGGCCGTAGATCACAGCGCCACGTGGATAGCTGGACCACACTCGCTGGTCTACCGCCCAGCCTCCCAGGTCCACCTTGTCCCGCTTGATGTAGTCGTCCAGCGACTCGAAGGCCTTTTTGCGCGCCATGAAGTGAAAGACTGACCCAGGGATCATCAGCAGGTCCTGGGCGGTGCCGCCGGCTATCGCAACCAGCGTCTTGGTGACGATGTCATTGTAGGGCGACAGTTCGTAGGAGACTTCGACTTTGGGATAGCTCTTCTTCCACTGCTCGAGAGTGGGCTTGAACACGTCGCTCCAGGTAGAGAATCGTAGCTTGCCGTCAGGTATCGCCATTGGTTGATAGGCGGCGCCAGGCGCGGCTACGATTTTCTCTTTGAAGACCTCCTTCTCGACGACCTTCTCGACGATCTTCTCTTTCTCGACGATCTTCTCGACGATCTTCTCGACCGGTTTCTCGACGATCTTCTCGACGATCTTCTCGACGATCTTCTCCTTCTCGACGATCTGGGTCACCACCTTTTCGACTACCTGGGGCTGACAGGCCGCCAACAGCGCGCTGCCAACCGCGGCAGTCGAAACTACCAGAAGACTCCTGAGCAATTGCCTCCGTGTGAGGCTAGCATTCCGGTTTAGCATTAGGTCCTTTCTCCTTAGATGTGAGTGTACTTTTGGTGCGCATTAACACGCCCAAACGCCAACTAGGAAGTTCCGCTATCGTCCCGCTACACCACCTCCTTAATCGAGTGCGATCAGAGTGCGCGCCAACGCGCTGGAATCCCAACGGCTGATCTGTATCTGTCCCGGTTCATCGCCTCCTTTCCAAGCATGAAATCGTTGCTACTATCCGAACTCTACAGCAACAGTAGCGCGGGGCCTTGTGCCCCGCCCGTCCTCCCGCAGGGGACAAGCCCCTGCGCTACAAAGCTCAATGCTTTTGCACTCCGCTGTAATCTCTACAGCGGTGAGCATCCTTCGGCTGAAGGATCGAGCCTCATAACTCAATGTGTCTATACCCTGCTGCATTTACCGTAGCGCGGGGGCTTGTCCCCCGCTCGATTCCTAATTCGGCTGGGGACAAGCCCCCCTACAGTTTGGGTGTCCACCGGAAGATCGTTCCACCATTCCCAAAAGGGTCGCCTGATCATGCAATAACTCACTGTTTCTATACCCTGCTGCATTTACCGTAGCGCGGGGCCTGGCGCCCCGCCACCGCCAAGCAGGGGACAAGCCCCTGCGCTACATGCCCCGTTGAATGGACGGTAGCCACCGAACCGGCTATGCCACCTTGCTCAATGTTTCTGACCACCGCTGTATGCCCTGACTAGCCCTTGACACCGGAAATCACTACTCCTTGCATAAAGTAGCGCTGGGTAAAAAGAAACAAAATCGCGGTCGGCAACATCACGACTGTAGAGGCAGCCATCACCGCCATGACAGGCGGCGCAAACGACGATGGTCTGCCAAATAGTCTCAACCCTATTGACACCGGGTACAGCAATTCATTATTTAAAAAAATCAGCGGCAATAGGAACTCGTTGTAGGTGCCCAGAAAGGTGAAGATGGCTATCGCTACCAAGGGCGCTTTCATCAGCGGTATGATGATCCGCCAATATACGCCAAACCAGCCACAGCCATCAATCCGGGCGGCGTCGTCCATCTCGTTCGGCAGAGTCATTATGAATTGGCGCATCAAGAATATGTAGAATGGACCTCCGCCCAAGAAATGCGGAAGCACCAGCGGCCAATAGGAGTCCAGCCCGCCCACCTGCTTCCAGATTAGGTAGGTCGGTATCAACGTCACGTATAGAGGGATCATCAAAGTGCTTAGTACGATCATAAAAAGCACTCCCCGGCCGCGAAATCGCAGCCGAGCGAAGGTGTAACCGGCCAAGGATGCAGTAAGGAGGGTACCGGCTATGCCCAAGACTACCAGGATCGCCGTGTTCTGGAACCAGAACCACTGAAAGGGAGCGGACGAGTAACCGGCCTCCTTGTCGGCAAAGGCGGCGCCAAAGAAGATGGCCCGGTAGTAGGTCCAGTTGATCCTTTGGGGGATAAGGGTGGGAGGAAAGCCTAGCACTTCATCCTGATATTTGATCGAAGTGCTGACCATAAAGAGGAAGGGCATTATCAATATTGAGCTGAAGGCGATGAGCACGAGATGGGTGCTTACAGTTGGAATGGCGACGCGCCAAAGCCAACCACGAGTGTGTCGAGTCGTGGCTGATGCGGCGACCACCGACGACGCAGATTCGCCCATCTTTCGCCTACCTCCTTAGCGCCCCTTCATAGTACACCCAGCGGCCAGATAGAGCAAACACAACCACCGTGAGCAACATAATGATGACAAAAAGGGCAAAGGCCAGCGCCGAGGCGTAGCCCATCTCCAAGTAGCTGAAAGCATTTTGATAGAGATAGAGCACGTAGAACATAGTAGCATTGGCCGGCCCGCCCACCGAACCGCCGCCGGTATCCGAAATCACGAATGCTATAGTGAAAACTTGCAGTGACCCAATTATCCCCAATACCAGGTTGAAAAAGATCACCGGTGAGATCATCGGCAGGGTGACGTGCCGGAACCTCCCCCACCGGCCGGCGCCGTCAATCATCGCTGCTTCGTAGAGCGCGGTGGGGACTCCCTGGAGGGCAGCCAGATAGATCACGATGCCAACGCCAATGTTCCAGTTGGAGATGAGGATAAAGGTCCAGACCGGCCATTCCGTAGTGCTAAGCCAACCAGGTCCCTCGATGCCGATAAAGCGTAGCGTCTGGTTGACGATACCGTAGTTCTTTTGAAAGACCAGAGTCCACATCATGGCGGCAGCGACGGCTGACACCACTGAGGGCAGGTAGTAAATCGTGCGGTAGGCGGTCAAGCCACGCACATTCTGGTTGAGGAGCAGCGCCGCGACTATCCCACTCAGGATTCCGAAAAAGACGCTGAACACCGCATAGTGCGCCGTCAGCCTTAAACTGTGATAGAAGAGTGGGTCGTCGAAGAACATCTTTTGGTAGTTGTACAGGCCGACGAACCTTGGTGGACTTATGAGATCGTAACGGAACAGGCTGAGACCGAGACCGCCCAGCATAGCGCCGGCGGTGAACACGACAAAGCCAATAATCCAGGGGCTGAGGAACAGATAAGCCCATAGCTCCTCATTGCGAGCGGCCGGGCCCATCCCTCTTTGTTGAACGGTCGGCATGGCGGTGGCGCTCATCTCTCTCTCCACTCCAAAACTCGCAAAACCCACCTTAACACGGCGTCTCGCGGCAAGTCTATGCTGAGCGCTAACGATCGCTGTTGTAGTTGGTACCTGGCTCTGACGTTAAGTCCTTTATAATACTTTCGTGATTCCCTTGCAATGACGGTGAAGTCATACAGCTATTACAGATATTCACCTTCCACTGGGTTGGCGTCAAGGGCATAATGAAGGTTGCAATGTGGCGCTCACCTCCGAACGTGGAGGGCAGGCGCATGACT
>JBCLEL010000063.1:0-10582 GCA_038913435.1 Chloroflexota bacterium | reverse complement strand
CTTATTGATTAAACGAACCGGCGCCACGAGATTCTACCCGTGTAGCTTCATCCGGACAACAGATTCGGCTGCCCTGTGATACTATTCGGCGCATTCCAAGTCCAATACTCGGAGGCATCGGCAGATAAATGGCGAAGATTCTCGTCACCTCTCAGCTATTTCCCCAGAGCGACCCGGCGCTGCTGGCGATCTTGAAGGACGCCGGCCACGAGGTCGTTTTCAACCTCTACCATCCGAAGCGCACCAATGATGAGATGATAAAACTCTTGGACGGGGTAGCCGGCGGTATCGTCAGCGTGGACCCCTTCAATGGAACTGTGCTGGACGCCGCCAAGTCGCTCAAGGTGGTCGCTCGGACCGGCGTTGGCTACGACGAGATTGACCTGGTCGCCGCCACCCGCAACGGTATAGCCGTACTGACCACCCCCGGCGTCAACTCGAACTCCGTCGCCGATACTGCTATAGCCTTGCTGATGGCGATAGCTCGTGGGATTGTGGCCGGCGACCGGTCGGTCAGAGCCGGCGGTTGGCGTGACGCCGCTTCAATGCAACGGCCTGAGGTCTGGGGCAAGACCATCGGCATTGTTGGCTTTGGCGCCATCGGCAAAGGTGTGGCCCGCCGAGCGGCCGGATTCAACCTGCGGGTACTCGCCTACGACATCGTATATGACCACGAATTCGCCAAGCAGCACGGCGCTTCCTATGTGAGCTTGGAACAACTGCTGGCCGAGTCGGATTTCGTATCTCTGCACATGCCATTGACCACCGAGACGCGCGCTATGATTGGCGAGGCCGCGTTAAAGCGAATGAAGCCGACCGCTTACCTGATAAACACCGCTCGCGGGCCGGTCGTTGACGAAGAGGCGCTCTATCGGGCGTTGACCGAGGGCTGGATTGCCGGCGCCGGCCTGGACGTGTTTATGAACGAGCCGCCGGTTGGCAGCCCATTGCTCGGCTTGCCAAACGTTGTTCTGACACCGCACATCGCCGGCGTCAGCCGGGAAGCCAACAAGCAGGTGGTCTATCTCTGCGCTCGCAACGTAGTGTCCATATTAAAAGGCGAGCCGCCAACGCCGAACTCGGTCAGGAATCCTGAGGCGCTTGATAAATAGCCGGCCATCGCACCTGGGCAATCACAGGGGATTTGGGCAATCACAGGGGATTGCCCCTACGGTTACGAGGCCGGCGCGCCTGGGCAATTACAGGGGATTGCCCCTACGGTTACGGGGCCGGCGGGCCTGACGGCGAGGTGATAGCATTCAAAAATCGGATTGCCCCTACGGTTGCGGCGCCGGCAATCCCCGATTGTCGTTAGAGCGTATGCTGCGATAGCGTTTCTTTTCACTTGGGTTTAGCGTCTATTCCGAACCTTAGGGCTGGGGCTTATCCCTCGCCGAATCGAAAGAGAGCGGGGGACAAGCCCCCGCGCTACTCTTGCTACCACAAGTAGCAGGAAACGCTACCTATGCTGCGATAGCTTTGACCAACGGCCCCAGTTGTAGTAAAACATTAGAAGCCTCGCAATCCCAGAATAGACGGCGATAACAGAACATGGCGATTGCATCGGCTGGGATAGTTTGAGAACTGTCCCTAGCAGCCCTTTTCAATATCTATTTATGCATCGTTCGGAGGGACGGAGTGAAACCATTCGAGTATAAAGCCCCGGAAACAATCGGCGAAGCGGTCAGACTGCTGGCGGGGAGTGGGCCAGCCGCCCGCGTCCTGGCCGGCGGCACCGACCTGCTTGTTCAGTTGAGGGCTGGCAGGGTTGAGCCAGAGCGGATTGTGGATGTCAAGCGCATCCCAGAGCTAAATGAAATCTCCTACGATCCGGCCAAAGGACTTACCCTCGGAGCGGCGGTCCCCTGCTACAAGATCTACGGAGACTCGCAGATAATCGCCACCTACCCATGCCTCATTGACTCGGTGTCGCTGATCGGTGGCATCCAGATTCAGGGGCGGGCCAGCGTCGGCGGCAATCTGTGTAACTCATCGCCCAGCGGCGACACCATACCCACGCTGATCGCGCTCGGCGCAACCTGCGTGATCGCCGGCCCGAACGGGCAACGCACGGCGTCGGTTGAGCAGTTCTGCACTGGGCCGGGCAGGAACATACTAGCGCCCGGCGAATTCCTGGTTTCCCTGCATTTCCCACTGCCGGAGAAGAACTCCGGCGCTCATTTCCTGCGGTTCATTCCAAGAAATGAGATGGACATAGCCATCGTGAACGCCGGCGCTTGGGTCAAGCTGGACGACCGCAAGCAGAACATAGTCTCAGCCCGCGTCGCTATCGGCGCGGTGGCCCCAACGCCGCTGTTCGTCGAGGAGGCCGGCCGGGCGATTGCCGGCAAGCCGGCTAGTGAGGAGACGATTCAGCAGGCTGCCGCGATAGCCAGGGACGCGGCCAAGCCGATCAACGACATGCGCGGCACCGTCTCGCAACGAAAGCACCTGTCAGCAGTTCTTACCGCTCGCGCTCTGCGCGGCGCCATCCGACGAGCAAGAGGAGAAAGTGTCAATGGCCACTAAAGTCCAAGTCTCAGCGAAGATCAATGGCGAAGATGTTGATTTCCTCTGCGATCCGCGCCAAAGTCTCCTAGAGTGTCTCCGTGATGTCATAGGGCTGACCGGGTCAAAAGAAGGTTGCAATGATGGCAACTGCGGCGCGTGCACGGTCATGTTGGATGGCCGGATAGTTGATTCCTGCCTGGTGCTGGGGGAGGAGATCAACGGCCGAGAGGTGACCACGATTGAGGGTATCGCGACGGCTAAAGGTCTGCATCCGATCCAGCAGGCGTTTCTGGAAAACGCTGCCTTGCAGTGTGGAATCTGCACGCCGGGGTTCATCGTAGCTTCCAAGTCGCTCCTAGACCGGAACCCCAATCCATCCGAGTACGAAGTGCGTATGTGGCTGGCCGGAAACCTTTGCCGTTGCACCGGATACGATAAGATTGTAAGAGCAGTGTTGGATTCGGCTGAAAAGATGAGGGGGTAGGAGTTGAGATGGTCGCCAATCTCACCAATTCGAATATAGTCCTGTCAACCAAGCAGTACAAAGTCATTGGCACGCGCCCGATCCGCCACGACGGGACCGATCGCGTGACCGGTCGGGCCATGTATGGCGCCGACATCAAATTACCCGGCACGCTGACATGTAAGGTCCTCCGCAGTCCGCACGCCCACGCCCGTATCAAGTCAATCAATACTCGCAAAGCGGAAGCGTTACCCGGCGTTAAAGCGGTCGTCACCGCCAAAGACCTGCCGCGCTTGGCGGATAAAGTCGAACAGATGGGCGAGTCCGCCGTCAACCTCAGATTTCTGAGCGACAACATCCTGGCGCGCGACAAGGCCTTGTACCGGGGACACGCCGTTGCTGCGGTGGCTGCCACCGATCAGTACATTGCGGAGGAGGCGCTCAAGCTGATCGAGGTCGAATACGAGGTATTGCCGGCGGTCCTGAACGTGCTCGACGCTATGCGTGACGACGCCCCACTTCTCCACGAAGACTTCACCATGAAAGAGTTTGGCAAGGACACTGGCAAGCGCAGCAATATCGCCAGCCGCGATCAGTTTATTAAAGGGGACGTAAAGGCCGGCTTTGCCCAAGCTGATGTTGTTATCGAGCGGGAGTTTGATACGGCTACGGTTCACCAGGGCTACATCGAGCCGCACGCCGTCACCGCCTTTTGGAACGCTGATGGCCGGCTCACCGTCTGGGCAAGCACTCAGGGGGCGTTCCTGGCCCGTGACACCATAGCTCAAGTCCTTGACATACCTGTATCTGAGATAACCTACATCCCCACCGAGATCGGTGGCGGGTTTGGCGGGAAGATAAACCTCTACGCCGAACCGTTATGCGCTCTGCTGTCACGCAAGACTGGCAAGCCGGTCAAAAGCGTGATGACTCGCGCCGAAGTCTTAGAAGGCACTGGCCCAACGCCGGGCACCCACATGCGGGTCAAGATCGGCGCAACCAAGGATGGCAAGATCACCGCCGCCGAAGGCTGGTTCGCCTACGAGGCCGGCGCCTACCCTGGTTCGGCCATCGGCGCTGGCTTGCAGTGCGCTTTTGCGCCCTATGACCTTCTCAATGGACTGTTGGACGGCTTTGACGTGGTTGTCAACAAACCCAAGTCAGCCGCCTATCGCGCCCCAGGCGCTCCGCAAAGCGAGTTCGCGGTCGAATGCGTGGTTGACGAGATCTGCGAAAAGATCGGCATGGACCCGATAGAGTTCCGGTTGAAGAACGCCGCCAAAGAAGGCACCGTTCGGGTAGATGGCCCGACCTTCCCACGCATCGGCGGAATCGAGTGTTTGGAGGCGGCTAAGGCGCACGAGCACTATCGCGCCCCCCTCGGCGGGCCGAACCGTGGACGCGGCATGGCGATAGGCTTCTGGTTCAATGTCGGCCTGGCATCGAGCTGCACTATCAGCGTTAACAATGACGGTGCCGTAAATCTGCTAGAAGGATCATCCGACCTGGCCGGTTCCCGCACTGCGGTTTCGATGCAGGCCGCCGAAATCTTGGGCATTGGCGTGTATGACGTTCATCCGAAAGTCGGTGACACCGACGAGATCGGCTGGACTCACGTCAGCGGCGGCAGCCGGACCACCTACGCCACCGGAATAGCCGCCATCGAAGCGTCTTATGATGTCATCCGGCAGATGAAAGATCGGGCCGCCTTGATGTGGGAGACCTCGGCTGAGAACGTTGACTTTGCCGATGGCGTCTTCACCCTGAAGGCAAACCCAAAGGAGAAGCTGACCTTCAAAGAAGTGGCGGCCAAGCTGATGAGTACCGGCGGGCCGCTGGTCGGTCGAGCTACCGTTGACCCAACCGGGCACGGCGGCGCTTTCGCCGTCCACCTGGTAGATGTCGAGGTTGACCCGGAGACCGGCAAAACGCAGGTCTTGCGCTACACCGCCATTCAGGACGCCGGCAAGGCGGTGCATCCCAGCTACGTCGAGGGGCAAATCCAGGGCGGCGTCGTTCAGGGTGTCGGCTACGCGCTGAACGAAGAGTACTTCTATGACGAGAAGGGCCGGATGATGAACACCAGCCTGCTCGACTACCGGATGCCGACTGCGCTCGACCTGCCGATGATCAGCACGGTGATCGTCGAGGTGGCGAATCCGGGCCATCCGTTTGGCGTGAGGGGTGTCGGCGAGGTGCCGATTGTCCCGCCGCTAGCGGCGATTGCCAACGCCGTCTCGCACGCGACCGGTGTGCGAATGAACCGGTTGCCGATGAACCCCGGCCATATTCTGGAGACCTTGCTGGCCAAGAAAAACGGCGGTCGAAGCCGGAAGTAGGGCGATTGCGCTGACGGCGACTCCAATCCTACTGCGGAGGGCAGAAATATTGAGCTTAGTCACGCCACGCGGCCCAATAGCCATCGCTTGCAAGAAAGATTATGTAGCGCAGGGGCTTGTCCCCTGCGGGGCTGGCGGGGCACAAGGCCCCGCGCTACGATAGCCGCAACATAACGTATTCTCATCGAGTCAATTGGCTCAATAATTACGCTCATCGCTGTAGACGCTGGTACAACAACTCAAGGGGGTGAGGGCTAGATGGTAGCCAACATAACCAAGTCGAAGTCGAATGTTGTCCTGTCAACAACGGATTATAAGGTTGTCGGGACCCGGCCAATCCGGCACGACGGCACCGACAAGGTAACCGGCCGGGCAATCTACGGCGCTGACTTCAAGCTGCCTGGAACCCTGGTCTGTAAGATTCTGCGTAGCCCGCATGCCCATGCCCGCATTAAATCCATCAACACCAGCAAGGCTGAAGCGTTGCCTGGCGTCCGAGCGGTTGTCACCGCGAAAGATTTACCGCAGCCGGAAGACAAGATCGAGCAAATGGGCGAAACGGCGGTCAATGCCAGGTTCCTGAGCGACAATGTCCTGGCAAGTACAAAGGTCTTGTACAAGGGTCACGCGGTCGCCGGGGTGGCCGCCAACGATCAACACATCGCCGAAGAAGCGTTGAAGCTCATCGATGTTGAATACGAGGTCCTGCCGCTGGTGCTGAATGTGCTTGACGCGATGCGGGACGACGCGCCCCTGGTGCACGAAAATCTGACGACTAAGGAGCTTGGCAACGACACTGGCCGCCATAGCAACATTGCCAGCCGTATCCACATTGAAAAAGGCGATGTGAAGGCCGGCTTTGCCGAAGCGGAGGTGATAGTCGAGCGCGAATTCGATACAGCCACCGTGCACCAGGGCTACATCGAGCCGCACGCCGCTACCGTGCTTTGGAACGCCGACGGCCACATCACCGTCTGGACCTGCACCCAGGGGTCATTTGTTGTAAGGGATCAGATGGCCACCGTTATGGACCTGCCTGTTTCGGACATCACGGTTGTGCCAACCGAGATCGGTGGCGGGTTTGGCGCGAAGTTCCCGCTATACGGCGAGCCAGTCTGCGCGTTGCTCTCGCGTATGACCGGCCGGCCGGTCAAATACGTGATGACCAGGGTGGAGGTGTTGGAAAACACCGGCCCGACGCCTGGCTCCCACAGCCGGGTCAAGATAGGCGTGACTAAAGACGGCAGGATTACCGCCGTCGAAGGCTGGTTCGCCTTTGAGGCCGGCGCCTACCCCGGCTCCGCCATCGGCGCCGGCGTGCCATGCGCCTTCGCCCCCTATGACATTCCAAACGGCGTGGTGGATGGCTTCGATGTGGTTGTCAACAAGCCCAAGTCCTCCGCCTACCGAGCGCCCGGCGCTCCGCAGACTGAGTACGCCGTCGAATGTGTGATTGACGAGGTCTGCGAGAAAATCGGTATGGACCCAATGGAGTTCCGGCTGAAAAACGCCGCTAAGCAGGGCGTCCGTCGAATTGACGGGCCGGTTTTTGGGGTGATCGGCGCGGTCGAGACGTTGGAAGCGATGAAAGCCCACGATCACTATCAGTCGCCGCTCGGCGGGCCGAACCGTGGACGCGGCGTCGCAATGGGCTTCTGGTTCAACGGCGGCGGCCCGTCATGCTGCACGATCAGCGTCAACCCCGATGGTACGGTCACTCTAGTTGAGGGGTCGGTTGACATCGGCGGAACGCGGGCGGCCATCGCTATGCAAGCCGCCGAGGTGCTCGGCATAGGAGCCCATGACGTGAGTCCAAAGGTTGTTGACACTGATTCGGTTGGGTACACCGGTGGCACTGGTGGCAGCCGGACCGCTTATGCCACCGGTCTAGCCGCCTATGAAGCGGCTCAGGACGTAGTTCGCCAGATGAAAGAACGGGCCGGCATCATCTGGGAAACTGCTGCTGAGGACGTTGATTTCGCCAACGGGGTATTTAGCTCGAAGTCAAATCTCGAACTGCGGATGAGTTTTAAGGAGCTGAGCGCCCAAATCTCCAGCACCGGCGGCCCGATCACCGGCCGGGCGAACGTCAATCCGTCCGGGCAGGGTAACACCTTCGCCGTGCATATCGCCGATGTCGAGGTTGACCCGGAGACCGGCAAGGTGGAGATCATCCGCTACACCGCCGCCCAGGACGCCGGCAAGGCGGTGCATCCCAGCTACGTCGAAGGGCAGATGCAGGGGGGCGTGGCCCAGGGCGTCGGCTACGCGCTAAACGAAGAGTATTTCTACGACGCCAAGGGCCGGCTGATGAACGTCAGCCTGCTCGACTACCGGATGCCGACCGCGCTCGATCTGCCGATGATAGACACCGTGATTGTCGAAGTGGCGAACCCTGGGCATCCCTACGGTGTGCGCGGTGTCGGTGAAGTTCCGATCATACCGCCGCTGGCGGCGATTGCCAATGCCATCTACCAAGCGATTGGCGTGCGAATGTACCGATTGCCGATGAATCCGGGTCGAATCGTGGAAGCTTTACAGGCCAACCACCGATAGGCGAGGCTATGCCGACCGTCCATATTCCACCACTGATGCGAGACCTGACCGGCGGACAGGGCAAGGCCGTTGTCCAGGGGGCGACTATACGGCAGGTGATAAACGATCTGGACGCCACCTTCCCCGGCCTAAAGGCGCGGCTGGTTGACGGTGACCGCATCAATCCGGCTATCGCTGTTGCCGTTGACGGCGAGGTGATCCGGCTCGGCCTGCTTCAACGGGTGAAAGAAGACAGCGAAATCCACTTCCTGCCGGCTATCGGCGGGGGCGCTGTCGCGCTCCCCTGATCCAACGGTGCGTGTTTAGCACCGGAAAGCAGCCGGCGAGGCTTGTTGACCCGCCGACCCCTTCGTTATTTGGACATGTAAGGCTATACTTCACGTTATGCCGGCGGCTTCACCTGCCGGACTGGAGGAATACCGATGAAAATCACCGCGATTGAGACGATCCCAGTTGACCGCTATCTCTTCGTCAAGGTGCACACCGACGCCGGCCTGACCGGCCTCGGCGAATCTGGCACCTGGGGCTATCTGGAAGCCTCGGAGAAGGTGGTAGAGACCTTCAAACGGTATCTGATCGGCCAGGACCCGATGCGAATAGAACACCACTGGCAATACATGTACCGTTGGAGCCACTTTCGCGGCGCGGCGATCATGGGCGCCTTGAGCGCGATTGACATCGCCCTGTGGGACATCGCCGGCAAGCACTTCGGCGTTCCGGTATATCAGCTACTTGGCGGGAAGACCCGCCACAAGGCGCGAGTCTATTACCACGTATTTGGCAGTAGCACTGAACAACTCGTACAGGGTTGCATCGAGGCTAAGAAGCTGGGCTTCACCGCCGTCGGCCACCTGACGCCCTTCCTCGACGAGTCACACGACATCCCCTACTTCAAGACCCATGCCAGCAAGATCAACGACGGGATTGACACCGTCCGACAGTATCGGGAAGCGGTCGGCGACGAGGTTGACCTCTGCATCGAGATCCACCGCCGGTTGACGCCGGCTGAGGCAATAGTCCTGGCCAGAGGGATCGAGAAGTACCAGCCGTTCTTCTATGAGGACCCGATCCTGCCGGACAACTTCGACGCGATGGCGCTGGTAGCCGAACATATCAGCATCCCTATCGCCACCGGCGAGCGGCTGCACACGATCTACGAGTTCGAGATGCTACTGCGGCGTGGGGCCGTCCAGTACGTCCGGCCAGACGTATGCATGTGCGGCGGCATCACCGGGGCCAAGAAGATCGCGGCATTGGCCGAGGCGAACCATGTCGGCGTCGTTCCGCACAACCCGTTGAGTCCGGTCAGCACGGCGGCCTGCATCCAGCTTGCCGCCTGCATCCCGAATTTTGCCTTGCAAGAGCTGCCGAACGATGAGGACAAGCCGCCCAAGAGCGAGATCGTCAAGGGCCGGCTGAAGGTGGAAAATGGCTTTATCATCATTCCTGACCGGCCGGGCATCGGTATCGAGCTAGCCGAGGACGCCGCCGAGAAATGGCCTTACAAGCCACGTGAGTTCAAGACCCGGCTGCACGTGGACGGCTCGGTGGTTGACCAATAAGCCTGGTACCAACTACCTTGCCATAGACTCTATATTGTGATGGAGGCAGTTGACGCTATACCTGGGAGCGCGGACGTCTCGTCCGCTTCAGAAGCGGCCAAGATGGCCGCGCTCCCAGGCCGTCAAGCGGACAAGACTACTCCGATTCGGAGGCAATGTTGACGCTAATTCATCACCGTGACCAAAAAGACGACGGCTCATACCCCGGTGTCAAGCGCCTGGTCATCGTGGACGGCGAACACGGGGCCAAGTCTCTGATGATGGTAGTCCTTTCGGTAGAGCCTGGCGCTGTTATCCCAACTCATACCCATCCGGTTGAAGAGGCAATGACGATTGTGGATGGCGAGGCCGAGGTCGTTGACGGCAACGAGCGGCGCCACGTCAAGAGTGAGCAGACGCTTCACTGCCTGGCCGGCGTCCGCCACGGCTTCCGCAACACCGGCGACAAGCCGCTCAAGCTGGTCTGCGCCTTTCCAACCGCCAAAGTGACCCGCGACCTGGTGGACGGCCCGCAGCCGTAACCTCCGGCGGAAATATCTTGGAACCGCAGAGAACGCAGAGGTCGCAGAGGAGATCACGTTGAGTTCGTCGCGTAGGGGCGTTCAATTGAACGCCCCTACCTCCGTTGCGCTTTTGCGGCAAACCTTGCGCCAGTCTCATCGTGTACGGCGCAGCGAATGGTTAAAACTCAGGCCAAGGAGGAATCTATGCGACCAAACCGAACACGCGAGTTACTGCAGGCCGGCAAGCCGGCGATTGGCACGGCTCTATCGGTACGCAGCAGCCTGCTGGCGGAAGTCGCCGGCGGACTCGGCTTCGATTTTATAAGGATTGACTTGCAGCACGGCGAGATCGAGATGAGCGATCTCACACCAATGTTGCAGGGAGTCAGCCTGACGCCGGCGACGCCCTTTGTCCGAGTCGTGATGAATAGTCCCGATCAGATTCAGCGAGCGCTCGATCTGGGCGCCTACGGTGTCGTAGTGCCGCTGGTCAACACCGCTGAGGAGGCTAGGGAGGTGGTGCGGGCGGCTAAATATCCGCCGCTGGGCGAGCGCAGTTGGGGGCCGGTGCGGGGATCGTTGTACGGCGGGCCGGACTACTTCCAGCAGGCCAATGACACGTTGCTTACGCTGGTGATGTTGGAGACA
>JBCLEL010000062.1:0-10583 GCA_038913435.1 Chloroflexota bacterium | reverse complement strand
AATCGGTTCCTTTCGGTATGACGTGCGCGGAGAGCTACGAGCCGGCTCTGCGCCTCGCGCATATGGATGGCCCGGTCGTGATCCTCCTCGATGGTCTCGGTCACTAAACAGGCTACACGGGCGAGCCAGGGTTTGATCTCGCGGTCGAGGTCAAGATCGCCCTGGTCGTAAGGCAGCCCTTCACCAAGAACGCCACTGGCGTTTGAGATGTGAAACGAATAGATTATGTCCGCCAGTGCGCCGATGTAGCCGGCCAACGAGCTGACCGAAGCGCGCTGGCGGTATCGCTCTATTGCCGGCCGAATCTCCGCCGGCAGATCGTCCAATTGCTGGGATAGACAGTTAACGTACAACTGGGCATGGGATAGATCGCAGGTGACATTTAGTCCAGATATAGCTTGGCTGAGATGGAGCAGATCATCTGCCTCGACGCCGATGCTTGTCACTGAGTAGGTTTCGAAGCGCAGCCGGCCAACCGGGGGATTGTTCTCGATCAATGGGATTAGGCCGGCGTCCTGGCATCGCCGCGCGAATCGCTGGAGCGGCGGAACAGCCCGCGCCAGCGCGTTCTCCCTGACCGGCGCTAACGTTAAATCAGGATCAAAACCAGGGTTAGTAGCATGGATATTCGCCGCTACAGCGCCAACTGCCTCGGCAAATACAACCAGCCGGTCAAGTAAGATCTGGTTGGCAAGACTGTCCTGCGTCAAATCGAAATAGTTCCCATCGAGCGAGCGCATCGGCCCTTCAACGATCAAGGTGAAGCCCGGCAGTCGCCGGGCCGGCTCGACCAGCGACAGCAGGGGTTGTAGATAGTCGTCGCAGGCTAGATCACGATGGTCGAGATATAGCTCCAACCCTTCCGGCGTCGGCGCGGCCAGCCGGTCGGCGATCTGGGCCAAGGTCGGCCGCACCTTTAGCAAGATTTTTGGTAATTGTTCAGATTCCAGTGGTTTCGTCCCCCTCACTACCAGCATTGGGTGAGGCCGACCTCATCCCCTGACCCCCTTCTCCTGCGAGGAGAAGGGGAACTCCACTCGTGGGGGACACCCCCACATCCCCGGCAAGGGCTTCGCCCTTGCAACCCGTTGCAGTTTTCACCAATCGGATGTAGCCGGACAGGATATGAGTTTAGATTGATGCGCATGCGCTTGCAAAACCGATCCCCTTAAATCTGAACACTTACAATCACAAAGAAATACTAGCGCATGACCGGTGTGACTGCTATTGTAAAGGCGAGCCGCCTTTTAGCGCAGGCGGCTTTTACCTCAACTCGCATGGCGCGGTGCAAGTTTGATGGAAGGGCGAGCGGCGCTTTGGACGCTGGTCGGGATTGTAATCTTCTTCAAAGTCTATGCCATCGTGCTGATCGCATTATTTGATCAGTCTGCTGGAATGGTTCTCTTAATGCTGGCAATGAACCTCCCCTATATTCTGGGCGTGCTAGCGCTAGCAGCTATACCGGCTCTGGTCTGGTTCAGGTTGATACGCGGGCGGGCCAAGCGGGACCGGTTATTGTACGAGGAATGGCATGTCGAGGAAGACGAAACCAAGATAGGGCCGAGGCTCTAGCGCCGGCCTGCCCCTGCTTTGATCTCCTCCGGCGGCTTCACCTTGCGAAAGGTGAGTAGCAGGGTGAGATCGTACACGATCTTTAGTCCCCCTCCCAACAGGAATGGCACTCCCAGTGCGAGGTTCTGCAACGCAAAGCCGGCGAACACCGGCGCAACGGCGGCTGCGAGATTTCGCACCATACCTGTCCAACCTGCGGCTGCTGTCCGTTCCGAAGGATCAACTATAGCTATCACGTAGGACTGCCGGGTTGGCACGTCCATCTGCGAGAGCAAGTGACGTAGCACCAGGCACGCCATCGCCAGCGGCAATCCCGGCACGATGGGCACCAACGCCAGCAGGACGTTTGAAGGCAGATGGGTGAACACCATAGTATTCAGCAAGCCAACCCGGCTGGCGATGCGAGCGGCGAATAGAAATGAGATGGCGGACATCAGATTCGTTGCAAAGAATAGCGCCGCTAGCCCGTCAAGCGGGACTTGATAACGCTGGTGAAACCAGTAGGCGACGATAGACTGGATGACGAACCCGCCGGCTAGAGCGTCCAATCCGAACAGAGCGGACAGCCGGAAAACGACGCCGCGTGACCGGTGCAACCCGCGATTTTGACCAGGGCCGGTTGGAACCGGTTCGACCGATGAGCCAAGTCTGGTGAACAGCAATGCAACCACAACCGCCAGGCCGGCGTAGGCCAGCGCATCGGCTTGGAACGTCCAGAGCGGCGCTTCGTCTGTCGCCCGGAGCATCACCGCCGGCCAGCCGGCGGCCAAAGCGCCGAAGGCGCCGGCTAGCGATCCGACCAGGTTGTACCAGGCAAAGACATCGGTTCGCCGGAGCTCGGATGTTGTTTGCGGCAGGATCGCCTGCTCCAGCGGGAGAAACGGTCCTACCTCCTTGCCGGAGGGACTCATCGCGCCGACCGCGACGGTTGCCAGCAGGATGGGCAGCGACGCCGGCAGGGCAAAGGCGAGGCCGGCTGCCGCCATCAGAAACCCGCCAATCACCAGCATCCGCCGGCGGCCCAGGCGGTCGGCGAAGGTGGTCACGACCACTGTTGTCAGGGCGCCGCCGAGCAGCGCAACGGTGAAGATCAGGCCAATCGTCGGCGGATCGTAGCCGAGCCGGTCCAGATACAGCCCTAGGACAACCGACATAAGTCCGTAGGCGAACGACCTAAGTGATGAAGTGGCAAAGAGTAATCTAGCGTTTGGTGAGAGGGTAGCCAGTATAGTGGCGACCGGCGGCGACAACTCATTGAGTCCTTGCAGATTTGTCCCCGCTGGCGAGCGGGCAATGATTTATGGCCTCTAATTTAGGAATTGTTATAAAGCACCCCGAAGCAATCTCAATCGAAAGGGTCTATTTTCATAGCATCAGCGGGGTGAGAACGGAAAGATCGGCGAACTCGTCCGGCTGAAGCTGTTTGAACTCGTCCTCAGGAACTTTGAGATATTTCCATTCCTTCTCGGTCAGTAGAGTTGCGTTCTCGCACCAGATTTTCGCCGCCAGGTCTTTGAACCTCACGTCAACGTCTTCCCGTCCCTTTGTTTCAACCACCCAGAATGATTTGTCGGACGCGGCGACGACAAAGTCCGGACGGTAGTACCGCAAGTTGCCGGCTGAGTCGGTGTATTCGATTGCGAACCCAAAGAGTTCCGGGACCTTCGCAAAGGCCCAAACGTCCGCGGCATCTTCCAGAAACTCGGAGAACTCGACCTCGAACTTATTGTCGCAAGCGACCAGATTGAACACGGTTCTCGACGCCGATACGGTGGGCCGTGACCAGGGAAATGGTGAAGTCTCCGACAATTTCCGGCCGGCGTTCCTTAGTTCAGGCTCTAGCTGTTCAACAACCAGGCTGCGAAGCGCCTGAACAAACGTCTTGACAGTGACGTAATGAACGACTTTATTGCTGATAGCCTTGATTATTACAGGGTCATCTAAATCAACCCGTTCACCAAACGCCTTTGTTTCCAAGAACTCTCGGACTTTCGGCGCTAGGGCAGCAAACTGTGACGGCAGTTTCACTTCCTGGGCGATTTGCTTGGCGTAGTAAGAGATCACTTCTTGGGAAGTTTGTACCTCCGGGATCACATACTCGCGCTCGACTACTTTTTCCAAAGTGATGAAGTCGTACCCTGCGTAATTGAACGTCGAAGCCTCAGCATCGCTCGCACGACGAGGCAATGGCCGGCAATCGAAAGATGAAACGTCAAGGCCGGCAATCTCTTCGGCAAGGGTCTTTTTCCGCGCCAGAATCGGACTCAGTTGAGGGATAGCGATGTCCCTGTCAATCTTGGCCGGATCGGGCTGAATAGTCGTGATAACCAGCTTGTCTTTGCCGATCTCGAAGGTGTCGAACTGAAAGCCCTCGTCCTTTTCCAACTGCTCGACGAAGTTGATGAATGCCTTGTTTCCGATCACATCTACCCGCTCGGTATAGCCGGTAATAGAGCCACGGAACATCAGCCGGAGTCCGCGGCCAATAGTCTGCTCTGGTAGGATGTTCGCCTTCGAGGAGTAGGGCCGCAAGCCAACCACGACCGTAACATTCTGAACGTCCCAGCCCTCCCGCAACATCAACACGCTGACTATTGCGTTGACCGGATTTTGTTCCTGATCAACCTCACGGGCAGTAGTCCGCGCCTTTTGCAGATCGCGCTTCGCCACCTCGCCCGTATTGTCGGTATGGATGATGAGTAACTTTTCGCCGGCAAATTCGGCGGGGTATTTCTTCCGCAAGTAATCACCTACGTCGTCGGCTTCGGTGGTGCCATTCATCATCACGAAAAGAATCGGCTTTTTGTTAAGCGGAGCTAGCTGCTCGGTATATTCGCGCCAACGTTCCACGCCGGCGGTCAAATAGGCTTGGTACTTGACGCTGGCTACGTCTGATGGGGCTTCTTGAATGCCAGTGGCGATGCCTTTGACCGGCCGTTTCACAACGCTGTCAATGATCGCCTGTTTCAACGGGTAGTCGAATATGGTCCAGGGAAACAACTGGCCTTTCTGAAAGCGCGGGGTAGCAGAAAAGTCGAGTTGGGCAACCAGGCCGTCTGACAACTGGTTGTGCAAACGACGGATGACCTTATTCCACTCGCTATCTTCATCGTGGGTGTGGTGAGCCTCATCGTTCAACACCAGGCAAGGCGCACGACGATCAATGATCCGTTCTCCAAAGTCGGCGACCTCGACTTGATTATTCGTAGGCTTTGGCCCCAGCACTGCCGTCATCACGTCCGGTTCTTCATCGGCGCGGGCATCGGGTCGTTCGTAGAACTGCTGCACGTTTGCTAAGTAGAGAGCGCCAGTCGAACTGGGGCGCTCGCTTTCGCCGCGCATGTAGCACTCGAAATCCCAGTAAATCTTTAGCTCCGGCGGTATGACCGGATCAACCAGGAATGCAATCCGTCCGCCGTCGCCGAAGTCGAACCGCAACCGCTCAAACACGATCACGTTCGGCGCGATCAGCAAGAATGTCCGAGCGTAGTCATCTTTGGGTTCGATAACGGCATTGAAATACTGCCAGGCGATAGCCAGCGACATTACTTTCGTCTTGCCGCTGCCGGTCGCCATCTTGACGCAGTAGCGGGCGAAATCGTCGTATTTGAGGAGACGCAAGCCGGGTGTGTTATGGGCGAACCTTTCTAGCAAATCTTTATTGCGCCGCAACTTCACTACCTCATAGAGGTAGATCAGCGTCTCGATGGCTTCGCGTTGAGAATCGTGATAACGAAATGTCAGACCATTCGGCAGGCGATGATCGTTCTTGAACCAGTAGTTTAGGAGCAGGCGGGTCGTCTCGGTCGCGCCTTTGTAGCGATTGGCACGCCAGTTTTCTACTTCCTTACGAATGGCCGGCACGCATGGCGCTGTGGTGAGGTTAGGCTCGAATAACCCCAGTTGGCCGGCCGGACGGCGGCTGCGAGCCATATCACGGCACCTGCACTTTCAACGTCTTGGTCGTGTCATTCCCTAGGATGTCAATCACCTTCACGACTACCACGTAGTCTCCGGGCTTCTCATAGGTGATACTGGCCGACTTCTGCAACTCCCGGTTCTTGCGGGTACGGTAGGTCTGCCACTGATTGTGGAAAGTGTCTCCCTTGTTATCCCAATCAACCGCCCAATAGTCAATCCATTGTGCCCAACTATTGATCGCCTGCTGAATCTCCTTCGGCACATAATCCGGGGGAATGATAAAGTCGGTCAGTGTCAACGTGACATCGCGGCCTTTTTGCAAAACGTCAACGGATAGGGCAGCCAGCTCGTAGAAGCTTACGTCGCCCTGCTCAACCGCCCGCTTGTCCATCACGTCACGTGGGATCAGATGGAAGCGCAGGTCAACGTTCGCCAGCGCCGCCTGCTGCTTGGCGACCTCGTTTAGCTCGAAGGCGAAGTCCCACCCTAGCACATCAACGCCATTGGTTGTAGGCGCACCGGCACCAGTCCCGATCATCCGCTTGAACTCGATGATGATCTGCTGAACGTCGCCGGGGCTGACGGGCGAGTCAACCGAGCCGACATAAATCATCCGGCCGGCCTGAACGCCGTGGAGCCAGGTGTGACCACTGATCGGCCGGGCGTGGTAGAGGTCGAGGATGAACTGGCGGTAGGCGGCCTGCCGGGCTTCCGCCGTGTCGCCGAACTCGGCTTTCTGCCAGACTTGCCGCTCGTACTTTCCCAGGTTCTGAACGATGAATGGCCGGACATTCGGGATACCGAGTAGACACTTGCGGGTGGTGTGAATGGCGAAGCGACTGAGGTCAGCGGCTATCCATCGCCGGTTCACCTTTTCTGCCACCGCCGCCGTCGTGCCGGAGCCGACAAAGCAATCAAGAACGAGGTCACCCTCGTTAGACGAAGTTTTGATAATCCTTTCCAGCAGTGCTTCCGGCTTCTGGGTTGGATAATTGCGGCGTTGAGTGCCTTGCGCCGGTACAGGTCTGACGTCGGTCCAAACGTCCTGAAGCATCACACCAGGCATCTCGTCAAAATACCGTTTGTAAGCGGGCATTTTGCCGGGTTCGTGCCAGATTCGTGCTTCACGAATAAGCCGAGTCATCGCGTCCTGGACTGTTTCTCCCGGCTTTAGTCCAAGTGCCCAGTGCCTACCTGGAGCAGGGAAAATTGTTTCACCATTAACAAGTAGGGGGCCGCCTGATTCACCTCGCCTTGATTCGGGAGCCGTAAGGTCGCTTAATCGGTAGCGCCTTCCGGTCTCAGGCTCTACATACTTGTAAAACCCCTCGACGTATTCTTCGTCGTAAGGAGCATATTGTTGGTTCCATACCCACGACTCGGACTTCGCGTAAAACAGAATGGATTCGTGGATGCGGCCATATTGACCGATGCCCTCGAATGCGCCACTCTTGGCCGATTGGCGTTTCCAGCAAATTTCATTAACGAATCTGTCTATGCCGAACACTTCATCCAGCACGATCTTTGCGTAGTGTCCGACGTGCCAGTCTAGGTGGACGTAGATGCTCCCAGTCTCCGCTAGAAGTTCGCGCAGCAAGACCACTGTTTCATAGAACCACTTGAGGTACTGGTCAACGCCGCCACGTCCCCAGGTGTCCCGGTAGGCTTTCTGCTCGATGACGCTCGGCTCTTTGGTGAAGTCCTCGCCGTCCACCTGGACCTGAAACGAAAAGTCAGCGCCGGTGTTAAAGGGCGGGTCAATGTAGATCAAGTCCACCTGGCCGGCGAACTCTTCCAGCAGGGCCGGCAGGACGTACTTCTTGTCGCCCCAGATCAGCCGGTTGCGCCATTCGGGGTCGCGGCCGGTCGAGAAGAGGTCGAGCGCACGTTGACGCTCTTGGGCCGACTCGTTGACCGTCTCGACGGTCTGAAAGGGCAAGGCGACGCGCAGAGGGGCGCGACGCCGGCCGTGTTCGTCGTACTTACCTTCCCAGATTAGTTCGGTCATGGCCACTCCCGCCAAGTTGGTGAGGCTATTTTACACATCAATTGGAACTTGAAGAAGTTACATGGCCGAGGATTTTTGGTTCAGCGCCATCATCAACATTGTCGAGGAGCGTTCTAGCCGGCCAGGGCTTTTCGTTTCTCTAATTTCGGTGTCTTGCTCGCAGGTTGATACTGTGGTTTGCGGCCTTTCTCAAGGCAGGAGACCAGTTCCTCAGCCCACACATTTAGGGGCACGAGCTTGTCTCGTGACTGGGGTGGAGCAGACGGGCTTGGCAGACAAACGGCGGTCCTAGCCAAGACCGGCCGCCGGCTACCTCAGCGCGTAGTTGGGGGCCTCGTCGGTGATGACGATGTCGTGCGGGTGGCTTTCGCGGATGCCGGCGCTGGTGATGCGCACGAAGCGTGCTTTCTGCTTCATCTCGGCGATAGTGGCAGCGCCGACGTAGCCCATGCCGGCTCGGAGGCCGCCGATCAACTGATAGATCACGTTGGCGATTGGTCCTTTGTAGGAGACACGGCCTTCGACGCCTTCAGGGACTAGCTTCGATTCTAGCTCTATGTCTTCCTGCTGGTACCGGTCTTTACTGTAACCACGCGCCTTCATCGCGGCCAATGAACCCATGCCGCGATACTCTTTGAATCTCTCACCCTGGTAGAGCGTAATATCGCCGGGGCTTTCGTCCACGCCGGCCAAAAGGCTGCCCAGCATCACGGAGTCGGCGCCGGCGCCTATCGCCTTGGCGATGTCGCCTGAATATTGGATGCCACCATCGGCGATGATCGGAACGCCGTAGGGCGCGGCGGCTTGGGCGCACTGGTAGATCGCGGTCAATTGCGGCACGCCGGCGCCGGTGACAATCCGGGTAGTGCAGATTGTGCCCGGCCCGACGCCAACCTTGACCGCGTCGGCGCCGGCCTCAATTAGTTCGATGGTGGCCTGAGCGGTAGCTACGTTGCCGGCGACGACATCAACGTCGAAACTATTTTTGAGCTTTTCGACCATCCCGATTACGGCGGTCGAGTGGCCGTGGGCGGTGTCAACCACCAGCACGTCAACGCCGGCGTCAACCAGCGCGGCGGCCCGGTCGAAACCGTCTTTGCCAACGCCGACCGCAGCGGCTACCCGCAATCGTCCGCGCGCGTCCTTAGTGGCCAGCGGATACCTGATCTTCTTCTGAATGTCTTTGACGGTGATTAGACCTCGCAGCCGAAACTGCTCATCAACGACCGGCAGCTTTTCTACCTTATGACGGTGAAGAATTTCTTTGGCCTCATCCAGGGTGGTGCCGACCGGCACCGTGATCAGTCCTTCCTTAGTCATCACCGTCGCGATCTCTTTAGTGAAGTCTTCTTCGAAGCGGATGTCGCGGTTGGTCAGGATGCCGACGAGCCGGCCCTTCTCGGTGATCGGGACACCGGAGATGTGGTACTTTGACATAACTTCCAAAGCATCAATGAGGCGATCTTCTGGACTGAGGGTGATCGGGTCCACGATCATTCCGGATTCCGAACGCTTGACCTTGTCAACCTCGATGGCCTGGTCTTCGATTGAGATATTTCGATGGATAACTCCGATACCGCCTTCGCGGGCTAAAGCGATAGCCAGGCGCGCCTCAGTTACGGTGTCCATGGCGGCAGAAACAATCGGAGTATTCAGCTGGATCGAACGTGTCAAGCAGGTTGCGGTGGTCACTGCGCTAGGAATCACAGAAGATAGGTCAGGCAAGAGCAGTACATCGTCGAAGGTGAGCCCTTCAAGTCCAAACTTTTCATCCATAGGTAACCTCCAACTGATGGTCGGGCCGCCAATCTGCAGGTTATTTTGTTAATTCTAAGACAATGGGTCAAAAACGACAAGGATAGCCCCTGGGAACGTTCTTAGGCACGGTAAATAACAACCCGACGGTTTGCGGTAACGTTCCCAGTTCGGATATATACTTGCTGTTGGGGTGGGAGCGTTCCTAACATCTCGATCTTGGCAAATGAAGAGGGGCATGCTAGCATCGGCTTTTGTAGGCAACGTTCCCAATTCGGGGCGTGCCGTCTATTTTTCGCATGCGCTTATAGCGTATCGGGGTTTCGATAAATGGTAACGATTGTCGAGGTGGCGGAGCGGGCCGGCGTCTCCAAATCAACCGCATCTCGCGTCTTGACCACCATCCAAGGTCGGCGCTCGGTGCGGCCGGAGACTGCCGCTCAGGTGATGAAGGTTGCCAGTGATATGGGCTACCAAGCGAACCTGATGGCGGTTGGACTAAAGACGAGGCAGAGCCGGCTCTGCGCAGCTCTGGTCGAGGGACTAAGCGATCCAATCATCTCACGCTTGGTCGAAGCGTTGGTCCTTAGCTGCAACCGGCGAGGCTATCATCTGCTGTTGGAACCGTACTCACGATTCGCAGATTCTAGTCGAGACGGCTCAACGATTCCTGTCGGGGTTGATGGGGTCTTCATGGTGGGTGAGAGGGCTGACTGGGCCTTGCTTTACGAACTGGCAGAGAAGCGAAAGGTCGTGTTGGTAGGGTGGCCGCCAGTTGATGCGCCGGTAGGTCAGGTCTCCGACGATGACCATAAAGGCGTTTCGATGGCGCTAGACCATCTGACGCAGCTTGGCCATTCGCAGATCGGCTTCATCGGCGCAGCCCGACCTGTATCAATGCAGCGTAGGTTCAGCGCCTATCTAAATGTTTTGTCCAGATTGGGTCTAGTCTGCCGGGAACAGCATTGTAGGGTGGAAGAGGCGATCCCAGAACCAGGAGACCACGAGAGCCTCTTTTCACTGGGCTTTTGCGCGATGGAGGATCTCCTGGTGGCCGATGACCCTCCGACGGCTATTATGTGCGCAAACGATCTCATCGCCTGTGGCGCAGTTCAGGCGACAATCGCCACCGGCGCGCAGGTGCCGGAAGACGTTTCGATTTGCGGCTTTGGTGATACTCCACCCGCGCACCTGTGTTGGCCACCTTTGACAACCGTGCAAACTCCTGTACACTCAATGGCGGAATCCGCTGCTGAGATGATGGTCAAGTTGTTGCGCGACGGTGACGCCAGCAGCGAAAAGACGCTTTTGTCACCCAGGCTGATAG
>JBCLEL010000061.1:0-10592 GCA_038913435.1 Chloroflexota bacterium | reverse complement strand
ATGGTGGGAAAGAAAGGCGTTATTCCTGGGAGCGCGGCCATCCTGGCCGCCCCGGAGCGGGCGAGACGCCCGCGCTCCCGGCGTATTAATCGTACGAGCTTTGAACACTACAACGGGGACTTCTATCAGCAATTGGTATAAAACCCTACTTTGATGCACTCTCTTGGAAAAGCGAGCGATCCCACTGCCTAGCTACTTGGCGGGGACTGGCCGCGCCGGTTGGCCAACGTCCGTGGAAGTATGTCGTATAGCGTTTCGTGGCCGTGGAAGAATCGGTCGAACTCATCTACCATCAGCTTGAAGCAGCGGGCCCAAGCGGCGGCGGTGGCGCCGGCGATGTGCGGTAACAGGAACACATTCGGTAGGTCCTTGATCGGGCTGTCGGCCGGGATTGGCTCCGGATCAAAGACATCCAGGCCGGCGACAATGTCGCCACGTTGCAGCCGCTCGATCAGCGCATCCGGGTCAACGATAGCGCCGCGTGATACGTTGACGAAAACTGACCCCGGCCGGAGCAGGTCTAGCTCGCGCTTGCCGATCATCCGGCGCGTCCTGGGCGTCAGCGGCGCCAGGCAGACGACCACATCCGATTCAGCCAGGACGTAATCGAGCGAGGTCAGCAGAAAGCCGAGAATGTCCGGCAACTCTTTGTCCAGGTAGGGATCATAGACGCGAATATCGCATTGGAACGGCTCCAAGAACGAAATCAGCCGGCGGCCGATGTAGCCACAACCGATCAGGCCGACCTTCTTGCCGGTGAGTTCACCGTGGAGGTAGCCGAAATCTTCTGAAGGCTCTGAGGACCGGCGATAGGTTATGTGCTCAATCATGTGGCGAAAGTGCAGGCCGGCGTTGCGCAGAGAGATGAGGATCAAGGCGAGCGCCCACTCAGCGACAGGATCGGAAAAGCCGTTGGTTGTGTCCACCGTGCGGATGCCTCGTTGCCACGCCGCTTCGACATCAATGCGTTGGGCAAACCGGCCCCCCACTAAATCACCGATAATCCGCAATTTCGGGGCCCTGTCCATAATTTCGGCGCTGATTCGTGGCGTACCTTGACAGACGATGATTCCATCCACATCGCCGACACGCTCGATCAGCCGGGCGATTGCTGCTGGGTCGTCGTTGGGATCACGGTCGCCTTCGGACGGCAGCCACTCCCAGTCAGCGAACGTACTCAGGCGTTCCAGTTCCGCTGGCATCAGGCAGTTATCGTGAATTCGCCGATTGCAGACAATGAGTGTTTTGGGGCGAGAAATAGCCATTTGCCTGAATACTTCCTTCCTGCCGGCTGTTGGCTGAAGGCTGATCGCGGCTACGATAGTATATAATGTTTAGACGATACGATCTTGTGGAGATAAATTCGTGAAGAAAGGGGGAATGCCTGACAAGTAGATGGCAACTGTACGTCTGCTGGTGTCATAGCTAGGTATTACCAAGATTACGCCAAGAGTAAGGAGTATATCTCAGATGTTATCTCATAGATTGACACGTCGGTCATTTCTGGCCGGCCTCGGCGCGGTCGCCGCGCTGCCGATCCTGGCGGCCTGCCAACCGCAGGTCGTAGAGAAGATCGTCGAAAAGCCGGTCGAGAAGGTGGTGACCCAGATCGTCGAAAAGGAGAAGATCGTCGAGAAGACGGTCGAAAAAGTGGTCACCCAGATAGTCGAGAAAGAGAAGATAGTCGAGAAAGTCGTCACCGTGGTTGCGCCGGCGCCGGCGCCGGCGGTGGTCGGCTTCGATTGGAAGCGTTTCAAGGGCGAGAAGATCGAGGTGCAATTCTCCAAGCATCCTATCGCCGACATCTTGCAGAAGCACCAGAAAGAGTTCGAGGATCTCAGCGGTATCACGGTCGGCTCGGAGCAGATCCCCGAGCAGCAGCACCGCCAGAAGCAGTTCATCGAGTTCACCGCCGGCAGCACCTCGTTTGACATCACGGCGGTGTCGTGGCACGTCCAGAAGCGCCTCTTCGGCAAGGGCAAGTGGACTGAGACCCTCAACGAGTACCTCACGAATCCGTCGTTGACCAGCCCGGACTATGACTACAGCGACTTCAGCAAGGGCGCGGTCACCTATGCCACCCAGGCCGATGGCCGGATCGACACCCTGCCCCTTAACATCGACTACTGGATCGTTTACTGGAACAAAGATCTGTTCGCCCAGAAGGGGATCGAGTTTCCGAAGACGCTCGACCAACTGGTCGAAGCAGCCAAAAAGCTCCATGATCCCAGCAAGAACGTCTTTGGCTTTGTCGCTCGCGGGTTGAAGAATGCCAATACCCCGGTCTGGACGAGTTGGCTGCTCAACTGGGAGGTTGAAGCGGTGGACGCTAAGGGCCAGTTGCGCACCGACGGCCCGGAAGCGATCGAGGCGGCGAAGCTGTATCAGACTCTGCTCAAGAACTACGCCCCACCGGGAGTAAGTGGCTACAACTGGAGCGAGAGCCAGACGCTCTTCATGCAGGGCGGGGCCGCGATGTGGTTCGATGGCCTCGGATTCGCGCCGCCGCTGGAAGACAAGGCAAAATCGAAAATCGTGGGTAAGGTCGGCTACGGCGTCAGCCCAGCCGGCTCGAAGGCCCAGTACTCGGGCATGTTCGGTCAAGGGCTAGGCATCTCGGCTTTCTCGAAGAAGAAGGGCGCGGCCTATCTCTACTGCCAGTGGGCGACGAACAAAGTCAACCAGGCGCGCCTGCTAGCCGGCGGCGCCGGTTCCCCTGCCCGCAGCTCCGCCTTCAAAGACGCTACCGCGCTGGCGAGCCTGACAGTCCCGATGGAATGGGTGGATGCCCTGCTCAAGAGCGGGGCAATCGGCCGACCGGGCCTGCCGATTATCATACCGGTGACCGAGTTCCGCGACGTCTTTGGCATCGCCCTGACTAACATGATCGGCGGCGCTGATCCGGCGACCGAGCTGAAGAAAGCCACTGCCGAGTTCAAGCCAGTTCTCGAAAAGAGCGAAATGTAGCAACGCGTTGCGCCGCTGGGCCGTCCTTCACCTCAAGTGAACGGCGGCCCGGTGACCTATTCAAGGAGAACTTTCGCGGTGGACGAATCTGCCAACAAGGGCAATCCTGTGATCGCAACCACTGCCAGGATTGTCCGGCCGGCCGGATCGGGCTACGGGCGGCGCTACCGCTACCTGCCCTTCATCGCGCCTTCGTTGCTGGTGATCGTGGCAGTGGTCGCTTTCCCGTGGGCGTTTACCATCTATATGAGCATGCACGAGTGGCAGATCGCCGCGGCGCCGAAGTACATTGGGCTGGCAGGCTACGCCGGCCTCTTCCAGAGTGAGCGCTTTGTGGGAGCCATCGGGCGCACATTCTATTTCACCGCCTTGGCCGTTGTGCTGCCGCTGATCTTCGGCACCTTCGCGGCGGTGATATTTCACAATGAATTCCGATACCGTTCCTTCCTGCGTGGCATCTTCATTATGCCGATGATGGCGACGCCGGTTGCGGTGGCGCTCGTCTGGACGATGATGTTCCACCCGCAAATGGGTGTTCTGAACTATCTGCTCAGCTTGGTCGGCATTCCACCACAACTGTGGGTCTACGAGCAAAGCACTGTCATTCCGTCACTGATCCTCGTCGAGGTCTGGCAGTGGACGCCGCTGGTGATGCTCATCGTCATTGGCGGGCTCGCCGCGATGCCGACCGAGCCTTTCGAGTCGGCGCGGATCGACGGGGCCAACAACTGGCAGATGTTCCGCTACATCACGTTCCCACTGGTCCTGCCGTTCATAATGGTCGCGGCGGTGATTCGGACGATTGATGGCCTCAAAACGTTCGACTCGATCTTCGTGATCACCGGTGGTGGCCCCGGCGTCGCTTCAGAGACGATAAACATTTATCTTTACCTTCAGGCTTTCGCCTTCAACAACTTGGGCCACGCCTCGGTGGTCGTCGTCTTCTTCTTCGTCCTGATCGTTCTGTTCTGTTTGCTACTGCTGTACCTGCGGCAGAAGATGCTATGGGCCTGAGCGCGAGCGGCCTCTCGCTGCAGCGGACCAGCGACTACAGCCGGCGTCTCCGGCATCTACCGGGGAGGCTCGCCTTCTGGTTCACCATTCTAATCATCGTCTCACCGGCCGCGCTCTTCTTTATTTGGATGATCTCGCTTTCGATTAAGCCCGACGTGGACAACATAGCCTACCCACCTATCCTGATACCCAGCCAGCCGACGCTCGACAACTTCGCTAAAGTATTTGAGGCTAGTCCTTTCGACCTCTATACCATCAACAGCGTCATCGTCTCCGGCTCGTCCACACTCATAGCGCTGCTGGTTGGTGTCCCGGCCGCCTATGGCATCGCCAAAGCGAAGGCGCACTTCCTGGCGGTGTTCGTGCTGATCTCGCGCATTACTCCTGGGTTGAGCTATCTTATTCCGCTATACATATTATTCAGGTTCCTCAGCCTGACTAACACACTGTGGGCGCTAATCATCACCCACCTGGTCATCACGCTTCCGTTGGTCATTTGGGTCATGATTGGCTTCTATGAGGAGCTACATCCAGAACTGGAGGAGGCCGCCCTGACGGATGGCTGCAACCTTTGGCAAGCGTTTCTGTACGTCTCGCTGCCACTGTCGCGCCCTGGTGTCGTCGTTGGGGCGATTCTCGCCTTCATCTTCTCGTGGAACAACTTCCTCTTCGGGGCAGTGCTAGCCGGCCGCGAGACTCGCACGCTGCCAGTGGCTATCTTCAACGTGCTGACCTTCGAGCAAGTAGTCTGGGGCGCGTTGGCCGCCGCCGCCCTGCTTGTCACCCTGCCAGTGCTCATCCTGACGGTCTTTGTCCAGCGCCATATTGTGGCTGGCCTCACCGCCGGAGGAGTGCGCGGCTAGTGTAATAACAATTGTCTATGAGCGTGTTTGGAAAGCCATACACGTGAGCCGGGTACGGCCTCATCCCCTTGATCCCCTTCTCCCGTGCGCGGGAGAAGGGGAATTTCGTCTGGGGGACACCCCCAGACCCCCGGCCAAGGGGCTTGCGCCCCTCTGCACTTCCCCCGGCCGGCCTTTAGGCCGCTCGTCAAGCGCCCGGACTTGAGTCCGGCGACGCAGACCCGCTTCTCACACATCCTCTTAGAGACGCCGAGTCGCAGAAGATTAATCTCCGCGTCTTTGCGTCTCCGCGGTTGATCGTGATCGGCCAAGCTAAGGCCAGTGGCCGCCGGCTGGCGGAATCGCTGGCCGGACTGATTGCCCCTACCGGCATCCATCCAAACCACTTAACGATTATCGCGTTGCTTCTCAATGCGTTTGTCGGGGTCATAATCGGACTCGGCTATCTTCAGATTGGCGGCGTATTAGTCCTGCTGGTCGCCCTGGCCGATACGCTCGACGGCGCATTGGCCCGAGTGACGCAGAAGATGACCACCTTTGGCGCATTCCTTGATTCAACGCTCGACCGCTACTCGGAAGCGATTATCCTGCTAGGACTGTCGGTCTATCTAAGCCGAACCGGCGACCAGCTTGGCGTCAGTCTGTGCTTCGTTGTGATGTTTGGGTCGCTGATGGTAAGCTACACCAGGGCCAGAGCGGAAGGGCTGGGACTGAAATGCGAGATAGGTATAGCGCCACGGCCAGAAAGAGTTCTAATTCTCAGCCTCGGCCTGATCGCCGGCTGGCCGGTGCTGGCGCTGGCTATCCTGGCCGTCCTCACAAATGTCACGGCGGTACAGCGCATCATCCACGTGTACAATCTGATTAGACATGAGTGACCGACAGATCCTGAGACCAACCGCCGAGCCGGAAGAGGTAGAGGCTGAACTTAGCCTGCGGCCGCGCTGGCTGAAGGAGTGTATTGGTCAGGACAAGGTAAAAGCTAACCTCGCCATCTCGATTGCCGCCGCCAAGCGCCGCGGAGAGCCATTAGATCATATCCTGTTCTACGGGCCACCTGGCCTGGGCAAGACCACATTTGCCGTCATTCTTGCCAACGAGATGGGCGCTCAGTTGCGCGTCACCTCCGGGCCGGCGATCACCATCCCTGGCGACCTGGCGGCAATCATCACCAGCCTGGCGCCTGGCGACGCGATTTTCATTGACGAGATCCACCGGCTCAGTCGGATTGTCGAAGAGGCGCTATATCCAGCGATGGAAGACTATGTCTGGGATATGGTGCTTGGCAAGGGGATGGCAGCCAAGAGCATCCGACTCCGGCTGCCGAAGTTCACCATGATCGGTGCCACGACCCGCTATTCGATGCTTAGTTCGCCGCTGCGCGACCGTTTCGGCTCGACCTACCGGCTGGACTTCTTCGAGGTTGAGGCGATCCGCAAGATCGTAATCCGCTCGGCCGCTATCCTGGAGGTCCCGATTGACGAGGCCGGCGCTGGAGAAATCGCCCGCCGCGCTCGTGGTACGCCGCGCATAGCCAACCGCCTTCTGCGCCGAGTGCGTGACTATGCTCAGGTCAAGGCCGACGGGCGCATTGACCGCCAGGTAGCGGATGAAGCCCTGGCGATGCTTGAAGTGGACGAGCTTGGTCTGGACGACATTGACCGCAAGGCATTGGCGGCGATCATTGACAAGTTCGACGGCGGGCCGGTTGGGATAGAAACGGTAGCGGCCGCCATCAGCGAGGAGCCGGATACGGTGATGGACGTGTACGAGCCGTATCTGCTTCAGCTCGGCTTTCTAGCGCGAACGCCGCGCGGTAGGGTAGCGACTGAGCTAGCCTATCGGCACCTAGGCCGTCCATCAAAGAAGGTCGAGGCGCCGGCCCAGCCCAGATTGCTGTGACGACAAGGAGTGCGCAAATGTCCCGCTACGACACGAATCTAGCCGCCGAGTACTACATCTTGTCGTGTCTGCACAGGCTCGGCCTCACCGCGAATCTAACCATAGGTAACAAGAAAGGTGTTGACGTGGTGGTCGTGCGGGAGGCGGGCGACGCCGTCACCGTAGAGGTAAAAGGCTCGGCAGGAAAGAATAGTTGGCGAGCCAACAACCTCGTGACTCAGAAGCCGGATCAGCATTTCGTCGCCTTGGTTAGCTTTGAGGGGCATATCTCGGAACCCGAGATGCCGAAACCGCGCGTATGGATAGTCCCGTTCAAGGATGTGAAGCAGTTCATGAAGTCCTGGGAAGGACACACCGACGTGTATCGGCCCGCGCTGCTTTCGGGCGGCCGTCATTTCGAGAACGCGTGGCACCTGATTGACGGACCGAGATGACTGAGCTAGGCCGGCTGTTGATCTTTATTGGAATAGCCTTTCTGATAGCCGGGATAATATTGGTCACCGGCTTTCGAGTGCCGTTCTTGGGTCGGTTGCCGGGCGATGTGGGTTTCCAGATAGGCGGCGGTTCAGCTACATTGCTGATCGGCACGTCAATCGTCCTATCCATCCTCTTGACCCTAGTATTAAACTTCCTTTTCAGGTTGCTCAACCGTTAAAATGTGTATAACTAGCTAAGAAGGCGAGCGTGGTTAACAGATCTTTCTTGCCTTCGCCGTTATTCCGCGCCGGAGCGTAATAGCGAAACTGGCTGACTTTAATGGTCGTGCTGTTATATAGCACAGCATGTCCCGGTGCCAGAATGCGGTTTTACTAAGAGAAGTCATAAACACCATCGGAGGCTGCTCCGAGGAGGAACTGATTAATACTATGGCTGTAGAACTTCATCTACTTGATCCAACCGCGAACCCCAACTCTTGCGTTGACACCCTAGAAAAGCTCGACAAGCATCTTACCAGCGACCAGGTCAAGCCAGGCCATCTTGAGAGACGCATTGAGCTAGTGAATGACACTGAACATGTCGTTCACGCTGGTCGGCAGGTCCCGGTCCAGGCTCGGATCCCTGAGTCGTATCTGCGAATGTCGGCTGAGGAGATAGACCGTCGTATAGTCGAAGCGCGCAAGACGCTTGGCAGCCAGGCAGTCATCCTCGGACACCACTATCAACGTAGCGAACTCATTAGGCAAGCTGATTTTCGCGGCGACTCGTTCAAGCTCTCCCAACTGGCGGCGACCCGCCCGGAGTCCGAGTTCATCATCTTTTGCGGCGTCCACTTTATGGCGGAGACGGCCGACATCGTGAGCGGACCGCACCAGAAGGTACTACTGCCCAACTTGGAGGCCGGCTGCTCGATGGCCGATATGGCCGACATAGATTCGGTCGAAGAGTGCTGGGAAACGCTCCAAGAGGTCTGCGGCGAAGACACCATTCCGATCACCTACATGAACTCAGCGGCTGACCTCAAGGCCTTCTGCGGTAAGAATGGGGGAATCGTCTGCACCTCGTCCAACGCGCCGAAGATTCTAAACTGGGCCTTCGAGCGCGGCGAGCGAGTCCTGTTCTTCCCTGACGAGCACCTGGGCCGCAACACCGGCCTCAAGCTAGGCGTCCCGCTGGAACGGATGGCGACCTGGAATCCGCGCTCGCCGGAGAAAAACGATCTGGATGCCATTGCCCAGGCCAAGATCATCTTATGGAAGGGCTACTGCTCGGTTCACATGCGCTTCAACGTCGAACAGATCAGGGAGGCGCGGGCCAAGTATCCGGACGTAAACGTGCTGGTGCATCCTGAGTGCCGGATGGAGGTTGTCCAGGCAGCCGATTACGACGGTTCAACCGAGTACATCATCCAAACGGTAGAAAAGTCGCCGGCTGGTTCTAAGTGGGCCATCGGCACCGAGATCAACCTGGTCAACCGGCTTGCCCAAGGGCATCCGGATAAGACCATCTTCTGCCTGAATCCGGTCGTCTGCCCCTGCTCCACGATGTACCGCATCCACCCGTCCTATCTGCTGTGGGTCTTGGAGAGCCTGCTCGACGGCAAGGTGATAAACCGCATCAAGGTCCCCGAGCACGATGCCGTGCATGCCAGAATCGCGCTTGAGCGCATGCTAGCGAACTCTTGACCAGGTGGACTACGACTTCATAGTCATCGGGAGCGGCATCGCGGGCTTGCACACCGCCTTGCAAGCTCAATTACACGGACGCGCGCTGGTCCTCACCAAGTCCACGTTGGCAGATTGCAATACCCAGTGGGCGCAGGGAGGCATTGCGGCGGCGGTTGGCAGTAACGACTCGGTTGAGTTGCACTTTCAAGACACGATAATGGCCGGCGCTGGCCTCTGCGATCCGCGCGCTGTTCGCATTCTGTGCGAAGAAGGGCCGAACCGGATCGTTGACCTGATCTCTTATGGGGTCCCATTCGACACCGAAGAAGGACAGATCGCGCTGGCCCGCGAAGGGGCGCACAGCGTGCCGCGGGTGCTACACGCTGGCGGTGACGCTACCGGCGCGAACATCGAGACCACCCTATCAATGCGGGTCTTGCACGCCGCCAAAATTGATGTCGCCGAGCACCAGTTGGTGACGGCGGTAGTGATCGAAGGCGGCCGAGCGGTCGGGGTGACAACCGTTGATAGTCGTGATGGCGCTAGTCGCCAGTTCGCCGGCAAGAACATCGTGCTGGCGACCGGCGGGGCCGGCCGGCTGTACTCTCAGACAACCAATCCAGAGGTGGCGACCGGCGATGGAGTCGCCGTCGCGTTTAGGGCCGGCGTCGAAGTCGCTGACTGCGAGTTCTTCCAGTTCCACCCGACGGCGTTCGCCAAACAGGACGCTCCGCGCTTTCTCATCTCCGAGGCCGTCCGTGGCGAGGGAGCTTACCTGATTAACCAGAAAGGCGAGCGCTTCGCCCGCAAGTACGATCCGAGGGGGGAGCTAGCGCCACGCGACGTTGTCGCGCGGGCTATCTGGCGCGAGATGCGCGACACCGGCGCGGATTGCGTCTATCTGACGTTGGGCCATCTGCCACCTGAGCGGGTGATACAACGCTTCCCAACGATCTCCACCTTCTGCAAGGAGCACGGGATAGATATGGTCGTTGACCCGATACCGGTTGCGCCAGCCGCCCACTACTTCATGGGTGGCATCAGGACCAACGAGTGGGGCGAGACCAACATCGCCGGCCTCTACGCTTGCGGCGAGGCGGCTTGCACTGGCGTTCACGGCGCTAATCGGCTGGCCAGCAACTCGCTGCTGGAAACGCTGGTCTTCTCCTATCGCACATTGCGGCGGGCGACTGAAGGAGGCGGAGGGCCAACTACTACCGCGCAAGAGGCCGGCCCGCCGTTGTCTATTTCCGAAATCTCCCCCTCGACACTGACCGACGCGCCAGCGCCGGCCTTGAACGAAGTGCAGCGATTGATGTGGGAGTCGGTTGGGCTGGTCCGCGACCGTGAAGCTCTAACCGAAGCCAAAGCCAAGCTCGCGCAATGGGTCGCCGCCACCACTCGCCAGCCGGCCAGTCGCGCCGAGGCCGAGGTTGCCAACGCTGCGCTGGTTGGATGGCTAGTGGCAAGCGCGGCGTTGGCCCGCGAGGAGAGTCGGGGGGCGCATTTCCGGGCCGATTATCCCGATGTGTCAGATTCCTGGCGCCGGCGGTTGGTATTCAAGCTTTCAGCAGTCAACACTCAGCATTCAGCGATCAGCGAATAGCCAATAGCTATCAGCCGTTAGTTATTAGCAGTTGGCGCTCCGCGGTCAGCGCGGACTACAGCGTAGGGCAGAAACATTGAGCTACACGGCATCGCTGGTTTGCTCGCTTTCGCCATCCTTGCCAAAGGCAAGGAC
>JBCLEL010000060.1:0-11022 GCA_038913435.1 Chloroflexota bacterium | reverse complement strand
ATATCAGATACCCCTGCCAGCTTATGTGGCGCCTAAACGTCGGGGGCGTCCGCCCAAACAGGCGTCTCAACCGATGCTGACGATGGCAGCGTGAGCACGGTTAAGTGTGGTACTACCGGGCGTTCAATTGAACGCCCCTACCGCTGGAGGTTGCTCTGGCCCGCTTGGCTAAGGATTTTGTCACTATTGGTGAGGGCGCCGGCTACTCCGGCGCCTGGCTAGAGCCGGCCGTCGCGCTGGCAAAGAGCGGTGCGCTCGACTACCTATCGCTGGAATGTCTGGCCGAACGCACGATTGCCTTATGCCAGTTGAGCCGGCGCAACGATCCACACGGCGGCTACGACCCGAACTTGAAACGACGTTTAGCGGCGATGCTGGGGACTTGCCGTCAGAACGGCACCAAGCTGATCACGAACATGGGAGCGGCCAACCCGATGGCAGCCGGCCAGCTGGCGGCAGGCGTAGCCCGCGACTTGGGACTAGCGGGAACGCGGATCGGCGTCATATCCGGCGACGACGTGCTGTCAACGATCAACCCGGCGGAGCATTGCCTGATTGAAAATGGCCGGCCTCTCAGTTCGCTCAAAGATAAGATCGTCTCGGCCAACGCCTATCTCGGCGCTCAACCGCTAGTCGAGGCTTTGGCGGCCGGCGCGGAGGTGGTCATATCGGGACGAGTGGCCGACCCATCGTTACACCTGGCGGCGATGCGCCACCGCTTCGGTTGGGCCGAGGACGATTGGGAAGCGCTTGGTGCTGGCATCGCGGTGGGCCATCTGCTGGAATGCGGGCCGCAGGTGTCCGGCGGCTACTTCGCCGATCCCGGCTTCAAGAACACGCCAGCGCCGGAGCGGATCGGCTGCCCGATAGCCGAGGTCTGGCCGGATGGCTCGGCCATTATCACCAAGCTGCCGGAATCGGGGGGCTTAGTCAGCCGGGCCACCTGCATAGAACAGCTACTTTACGAAGTGCACGATCCGGCCCGTTATATAACGCCTGATGTAGTGGCTGACTTCAGCCGGATCGAGATGAAAGAGGATGGTCCCAACCGTGTCCGAGTGTCGGGCGCGAGTGGCCGGCCGGCTACCGACCAGCTAAAGGTGTCAGTTGGCTATCTGGACGGCTACATCGGCGAAGGGCAAATCAGCTACGCCGGCGAGGGTTGCGTGAAGCGGGCGCGGCTGGCCGGCGAAACGATCCGCCGGCGGTTGGCGGCGGCCGGCTTACCGCTGCAAGAGGTCAAGATCGAGTTGATCGGCTTTGACGCGCTAATGGGACGGCGACTGTCAGCAAGCCGGCCGGAGCCAGCCGAGGTGAGGTTGCGGTTCGCCGCTCGGACGGAAGACCGGGAGGCAGCGGAGGCGGTTGGCCGCGAGGTGGAAGGGTTATGGATCGCAGGGCCGTATGGTGGAGGCGGCGCCACTCGATATGTCCGCGAGGTGCTGGCGATTGGCTCCATTCTGATTCCCAAGAGCCTGGTCCGACCGACGGTTGAGATGTTGGAGGCTTAGCCAAACGGTGAAGGTTAAACTGCACGAGATCGCGCACAGCCGGGCCGGCGACAAAGGAGACACCTCAAATATATCGCTGATCGTCTATGACCTGGCGAACTTTCCAATCATTCAGCAGCAGGTCACCAGCAAGATGGTGGCCGAGTGGTTCTCGGAGATGGTCGCCGGGCCGGTCGAACGCTACGAGTTGCCGCAGTTGGGCGCGCTGAACTTTGTGATGAGAGGCGCGCTTGGCGGCGGCGTAACCAGGTCGCTGTCGCTGGACCCGCACGGCAAGTCGCGTAGCTCGCTGCTGCTGGAGATGGAGGTCGAAGTTCCGGCCGCGAGCAAGGCTAAGGCCGGATCTCGCTAAACCTCTAGCTGCCCTCCGGCGTTTTGCGTCGAGATTGCTTCGCTGCGCCGGCAATGACCGGCGCCCCCCTATTGACCGAGAGCCTCACCCCTGCCCCCCTCTCCAACTGGGTTGGAGAGGGGACGGGGGTGAGGCCAATCCAAAAAGCCCATCCACAAAGTGTCATCGTTGTCGTGAAAAAGTATCACTTGCCACCTTACGGCAGGAGGCAAGCTCCTGTCCTACATATCTGACCAAAGCCTTGATGAATCGGCTGACTCAGACACAACTCTCCTCTCACTCAATACCCATTTTCCCAAAGCATTGACAAATATGCTACAAGATGTACTATTAGTCTAGCTATAAAGTACATGATGCGCTTGATAGATTTCGGCTTGTCTGACCTGGCCAGGCGCTACAGGTCAGTGGCAGCCGGCCGGCCATCGCGCGCCGCGTTGAGATTGCTTCGCTCGCAATGATAAGCGCGATCCGTCATTGCGAGGAGACCTATGAGTCTTCCGGCTCGTCGGTGGCGATGAGAAGCGGTAGGAGACAAGCTCCTACCCTACGGGGTCATAAAACGTAGCGCACGAGCTTGTCTCGTGCTTGCGCGGATTGCGAAGGGACTATCGTTCATTGGAGGTTGCCGAGCGGCTGATACAGCCTCAATGAAAATCGCCCGCGGCAGCCAAGCGGTTACCTCCATCTTGTGAGGACGGCAAAGATGACAAATCTAAAACACGCGCATCATCTATAGCTCAGAGTAGGACACGTCGTGTACTGACCTGACAGGAGGTGTAGAAATGACCGTGTTCTCCCGCAAGTTTCTCCGTGCGCTGAGCGTCCTAGCGGTCGCCTGTCATCCTGTGCGCCGACCACTTCTCCGGCGCCGGCGCTCAGGCCAATTGCCGTCCGGCTCAGTTGGACTCATAGGGCCGACTATGTTGATTTATGCGCCGCCGATGAGCGAAGTTAAGCGATGATCTACGTTGAGTCGCCTATCCCGCTGGTAGTTAGTAGTCTGTCGCTGCTGGTCGCGCTGGCGGCGGTGGCGTTCTGGGGCCGGCTCGTATTACGCCGCGAGCGACGGCGGCTGTTCCCACTGGCTATCTTCTTTACCGCCGCCGGCGTGGCGTTGATGGCCGGCCTGCTGGTGGCCGTCGATGCCGGTCTGGCTACCCGCACCGTCCTCTTCCTCGTCCTGGTGCGCCTGGGAGGCTTGCTCGCCACGAGTATGCTCATCGTCATCGGTGTCATGCTGCCGCTGGTGGAACGTCTGCGCGAGGCAGAGTCGGCCGAGGCTAAGTTCCGTGGACTGCTGGAATCGGCGCCGGACGCCATCGTCATCGTCAACCGCGAGGGTCAGATTGCCCTCGTCAACACCCAGACGGAGAAGCTTTTCGGCTACAAGCGGGCTGAGCTAATCGGCATACCGGTTGAGGTTCTCCTGCCGGAGCGCTTCCGGGAAAGGCACGTTGGACACCTCACAGCCTACATGTCCGCACCCACCACCCGGCCAATGGGTGTGGGACTCGAACTGGCCGGCCGGCGTATGGATGGGAGCGAGTTCCCCATAGAGATTAGCCTGAGTCCCATCGGGACGGAGGAAGGGCTGTTCGTCACCAGCGTCATCCGCGACATCAGCGAGCGTAAGCGGGCAGAGGGGGAAATCCGCCGGTTGAACGCGGAGCTTGAACAGCGGGTCGTCGAACGCACCGCGCAACTCGAAGCCATTAACAAGGAACTGGAAGCCTTTTCCTACTCCGTCTCCCACGACCTGCGGGCGCCGCTGCGGGCGATGAGCGGGTTCTCCCGCATCCTGCTGGATGAATATGCGCCACAACTGGCGCCGGAGGCCCAGCGCTATCTGCAATTGGTGCGCGACAATGCACAACAGATGGGCCGTCTAGTTGATGACCTGCTCGCCTTCTCCCGGTTGAATCGCCAACCTCTCAACAAGCAACGTGTTTCCCCCGCTGACATTGCCCGCCAGACGCTCGCCGATCTACGAAGCGAGCAAGATGGGCGACAGATCGAAATAGCGATCGGCGAGTTGCCAACCTGCCAAGCCGATCCGGCCCTGGTAAAACAGGTGTTTGCTAACTTGCTGTCCAACGCCCTCAAATTTACCCGCCGGCGGGAGGTGGCGCGCATCGAGATCGGCTGTCAGCAGACGGACGGCGAATGCGTGTATTTCGTCAAAGACAATGGTGTAGGGTTTGACATGCAATACGTGCATAAGCTCTTCGGCGTATTTCAGCGGTTGCACCGGGCCGAAGAGTACGAGGGCACCGGCGTCGGCCTGGCCATCGTGCAACGGATCGTTCAACGCCACGGCGGGCGCGCCTGGGCCGAGGCGGAACTGAACAAGGGCGCGACGTTCTACTTTACGCTCGGAGGAGACGACACCCATGGCTGACAACTACGTGGAAATCCTGCTGGTCGAAGACAACCCAAACGATGTGGAATTGGCGTTACACGCACTCAAGCGGAATAACCTCGCCAACCACATCCACGTGGTGCGCGATGGGGCCGAGGCGCTGGACTTCATCTTCTGCACCGGCGCGTATGCGCACCGCAACCTAGCCAACAGCCCCAAGGTGATTTTGCTCGACCTGAAACTACCTAAAGTGGATGGGCTGGAAGTGCTGCGGCAGGTCAAAGGCGATCCGCGCACCCAAGCGATTCCGGTGGTCGTGCTCACTTCGTCGCGTGAGGAACTCGACATTGTGGAGAGCTACCAGTTGGGCGTCAATAGCTACATCGTCAAGCCGGTGGACTTTGAGCAGTTCACCGAAGCAGTGCGACAGTTGGGACTGTACTGGGTGTTGCTCAACCAGCCGCCGAGTTTGTAGCAACTTCAGTCTTACAGCATTGAGCATAATAATCGAGCCGTATTGCTCGACCTTACTGCTTGTTGCGATATTAACAGTAGCGCGGGGCCTTGTGCCCCGCCCGTTCCCCGCGGGGGACAAGCCCCCGCGCTACAAGGCTCAATGCTTTTGCACTCCGCTATAGGAGACGATTATGGCTACACCGCTGCGTGTCTTGATCCTTGAAGACCGGCCTTCCGACGCTGAGTTGATGCTGCTTGAGTTGCGCCGGGCTGATTTCGAGCCAGTCTGGCAGCGTGTCGAGACTGAGCAAGACTACCTGGATCATCTGGCCCCGGCTCTCGATGTCATTCTCGCCGACTACTCCCTGCCCCAGTTCGATGCGCTAAGCGCCCTCCACCTTTTGCAAGCAGGTGGCTTGGACGTTCCTTTCATCGTCGTCACCGGCGCCGTTAGCGAAATGGTGGCGGTGGAATGTATGAAGCAGGGCGCGGCTGACTACCTGGTGAAAGACCGACTGAGCCGGCTGGGCCAGGCGGTGGCGCACGCGCTGGAACAGAAACGACTGCGGGACGAGAAGCGGCAGGCCGAAGCCACATTAAAAGCAGCCCACGAATACGTTCAGCGTCTGATTGATAGCTCGCTGGATATGATTATCTCGGTGGACAAAGACCGGCGGATAGTCGGGTTCAATCGGGCCGCCCAAGAGACATTCGGTTACAGCAGGGAAGAGATCATAGGCCGACACGTTGATGTCCTCTACGCCGATCCGGTCGAAGGTCTAAACGTCCACCGAACAGTCCTGAACGAGAGCAGGTTCACCGAGGAGATAACGAACCGGCGCAAGAATGGCGAACCATTTCCCACCTTTCTTTCCGCCTCGCTGCTGCGAGACGACAAGGGAGAGATCGTGGGCGTGATGGGGGTCTCGCGGGACATCAGCGAGCGAAAGGAGGCGGAGCGGAAGATTCAGACGCTCGTTGAAGCGGAGCGAGAATACAACGCCGGCCTGCGCCGGCTGAACGAGGCGGTCAGGAAAATTGCGGCCGAGCTGGAGCCGGCAAGGCTAATGCAAATGATCGTAGACGAGGGGGTGGAGCTAACCGGCGTCGACCGCTGCTCGCTGCTTGAGCCGTCGGCGGATGGCAAATTCCTGGTGGCCCGCGCCCTCAGCCGGCCTTTGGAAGGGCTTGGCATCAGCGAGATCAGTGAGTTCCGCTTCCCTGTCGAGCGCAGCGTGAGTGGGCGAGCTTTCATCCCGGACGAGACGGTCACAAGCGAGAACTACCTGGCCGAGTCTTATACAGATCCAGCTTTAGCAGAACGCTTTCACATTGGGTCTATAGTGGCAGTCCCGCTGAACATACGGGGCGCCGTGCGCGCAGTGCTTACGTTTGTCTGGGAAGATGAGGCACAACAGTTCGCCCCGGTGCAACTCGATTTGATACGCAACTTCGTGAGCCACGTTGAAGTTGCCCTGACAAATGTGGCGCTCTTCCAGCAGGCCGGCGAGGTCGAGGCCCTACGCGAGGTGTCGAGATTGAAGACCGAGTTTGTCTCGCTGGTATCGCACGAGCTGAAGAATCCCCTGACCTACCTAGTCGGCTATGCTGAACTACTGGCCAACCGGGACTATCCGCCCGACAAAGCTCGGGAGATGGCTAGGACCATTCTGCGAGAGGGCACACGCCTAAACGAGATCGTGGAGGACCTATTAGACCTATCGCGGATCGAGTCGGGCCGGTTCAGCCTAAAGCGCGAGCCGGTCAATGTGTTTCATCTGGCGCGGGAGGCTTGCGACCATTTTGCGACCACCACTGACCAGCACCAGTTGATAAATGGAGCGCCGGCTAACCTGCGGCCGGTGATGGTTGATCGCAGTCGGACGCGCCAAGTGTTGGACAACCTCCTCTCAAACGCCATCCGCTACTCGCCGGAGGGTGGAAAGGTATCTATCAGCGCCGATATCCGCTCCGGCGAGATTCGCATAAGCGTCTCAGATGAAGGAATTGGCATAGCGCCGAACGAACTGGACAAGATTTTCGGAAGGTTCTATCGGACGCAACAAGCTGAGAGAGTAACGTTAAAGGGTTCAGGACTTGGACTGGCGGTGTGCAAGGCTATCGCCGAGGCGCACGGAGGCCGGATCTGGGCGAATAGCGCCGGCGTGGGTCAAGGGAGCACATTTACGGTAGCTCTGCCCTATTGACGCCATCGGCGACCTTGACACCCATTCCAACTAATTCTTGATTCGGGAGCGTTTGGGCAGCCGTGTACCGTCACCCTACCCTCTCCCAGCGGGGGCTTATCCTTATACACAAATCGGCTGTTGTAATTATGGGGTGGCAAGATCGCCGGACTGAAGTCCGGGCGCTTGGAAAAGGCCTAAAGGCCAGCAAGGGGGAGTGCAGAGGGGCGAAGCTCCCTCTGTCGGGGGTCTGGGGGTGTCCCCCAGTCAAAGTCCCCCTCTTCCGCTTGCGGGAGAGGGGGATAAAGGGGGTGAGAGCCGAAGCGGGAAAGAACCACCGGCTGTATTTGACTCATCTTTGGCCATCGCGAAAGGGTAACGAAAGACTTGTGTATAACGATGAGCCCAGCGGGAGAGGGAACGCACAAGTTCATCAAGATCATCGCGTCTCCCGCTGGGAGAGGCCGGCCGTCCTTCTGAGAAGGACTAGGAAAGACGAGGACGGGTGAGGGCATCCCTCACCGCACAATCTAGTGCATGATCAGGCGACCCTTTTGGGAATGGTGGAACGATCTTCCGGTGGGCAGCCAAACTGTAGGCGGGGGCTTGTCCCCAGCCGAATTAGGAAGCGAGCGGGGGACAAGCCCCCGCGCTACGGGACTCCTGCGAGGAGAAGGGGGAATGATTAGTGGGGGTGTCCCCCACATCCCCCGTCAATGGCTTCGCCCCTGCACCCCTTAGAGTCCGCCTAGCATAGCCTAAGACCTCGTTTGAGTTAACACTAGGCCGTCTAAGGCGCTTCTATGACCGTCCTTATTCTCCACATAAGGAATTAGTTGGAACAATTGGCCGACCTTGACACATCAGCCGATCTTGCGGTAAGACCCTCTAACTGTAATCTCAGAGTCGTATATAATTCTAGGCCATAAGCCCCTTGTCACCTTATATGATCTCATCCAGCCAAGCCGGACTTTGGGTAGGGTGACCAGTTGGCAAGACTGAACCGTTCTTTTGGAGGGTGCAAAGCTGGCCAAAGCTAGGTTCGGTGAATGGCTAGATGAGCGGATGACCGCCGCAGGCATCCGTAGCATCCGAGTGTTGGCCGCCAGAGCTGGGATAGAATCCCATCCGACTGGCCGATTTTCACATGGCAAACGAACTGCCGCGTGACGATGAATGCGAGGCGCTGGCCAGATTCTTCGGCGTTGACGCGGCATCGGTGAAGAAGGCACGCGGCTCTTAGCCTTATGCCGAGCCGGCGGAGTCACGGCCTACCTGGCAGGTCAGCGCCTGTTCACTGGATACCGTCGTCATTCTATTTGAACGCGCGGTGGTCACTGACTCTCATACAAACGACGGATGACTTCAGCAAGGCGCGCCCCAACCACTTCTAGCAGGCGCCGGCCCTTCTCGGTGTTGGCACGAGTAGGATAACCGTGCACCCCCGGATCGTCGCCATAAAAGGCAGACGCCACGCTTACGCCGGCTTTTCTCAGTTCCACCGCTTGGGTGTCCTCATAGTCAACCGCTTTCGACATGTCAACGTGTTGAGGTTGTAGGTGGAGCATCAGCGATGTCTCGTACTCGCAGGCGTGGCCAACCCCTTTACGAGGGCCTTCTAGTGTCTGGGCGATCTCATTGCGCGCCAGGTCCCAGTGACTAGCCCAGAGGACCGGATGGCCGGCGCTGGTAAGGCGTTGGGCAACGCTGGTCAATGGGCCAGCGTTGCCCCCGTGACCGTTTACCAACATGATCTTGCGGAAACCCTGGTTCCAGATGCTGAGGCAGATCTCGTAGACGACAGATTGAAAGGTGTGCAGGTCTAATGTCATCGAGCCGGCGAAGACCATGTGGTGCGGGGAGTAACCAATCCACAACGGTGGCGCGATCAGGACCGGCAGGTCGGAGGCGATCTCCGCCGCACGTTGGCAGACGGCGGTAGCAATAACTATGTCGGTATCCACCGGCAGATGTTCGCCGTGCTGCTCGTTAGAACCAGTTGGCGCTAGCACGATGGCGCCGGCCTCACGCGCAGCCGCGATCTCGGTGCGACGCAACAGTTGCCAGAAGGGTGTTCTCAGGGCCATTGGCTGCTTCTCCAAATTAGTAATACGCTGTTCAGGTGAATTTGACTATTTGTTTCGGCTAAAGTCAAAATCCCGCGGACGTGGTCCCACCCGTAATAGGTAGGGGGCCGCCTAATGAACTTTAATAGCTTAATCGGGTAATGCGCCAGGAGCGGAACGCTGCGCAGGTTAGGGCGAGAGATCACCCTCACCCTCTCCCAGAGGGAGAGGGAACAGATCGCGCCTCTCCCTCTGGGAGAGGCCGGCTGAGGTCGCGTAGAGCGACCGAAGCCGGGTGAGGGCGATGGGCAGAATACCTAACTAGATATGCAACGGTCCGACTACCAGATTAAGTTTTCAACTTTCATAAGCGGACGTGTCTGCCCTTTATAGGTCCGGCCATTGGGGTCGCCTCAGGCGACCCCCTCCGGTTATGGGGCCGATCTCTACACTCACTGGTAAATTCTCAGTCCGGCTGATAGTCTAATTGTGTCTGCTTGGGATTATGGGTGGTTAGTCACCAAGAATAAGTTTGTGAGGATGATGCGATGGAAAAACGAGTATCAGCATCAGCGGTTGCTGAGACTGAGAGCATGGTCGAGGTCAAGAACTATATCGGCGGTAAATGGGTCAGCTCCTCAACCTCGAAGTGGCAAGATGTCAACAATCCGGCGACCGGGCGGCCAATCGGTCGGGTGCCTTTTTCGACGGCCGGCGAGGTTGATGCGGCGGTAAAGGCGGCCAAAGAAGCGTTTCCCGCCTGGCGGGCTACGCCGCCATTGGAGCGCAGCCGGTACTTCTTCCGGCTGAAAGAGTTGATGGAGGATGATCTGGAGAATATCGCTCGCACAGTGACCCGCGAGAACGGGAAGACCATTGATGACGCGCGCGGGTCGGTACGACGGGCCATAGAGAACGTTGAGGTAGTGACCGGCATCCCGTCGTTGATGATGGGCTACAACCTCGAAGACGGAGCGGGGCGCAACATTGACGAGGAGGTGATCCGGCAACCATTGGGCGTTTTCACCGCCATCTGTCCATTTAACTTTCCAGCCATGGTGCCGTTCTGGTTCCTGCCTTACGCGGTGGCCTGCGGCAACACCTTTGTGCTCAAGCCATCCGAGCAGGTGCCTTTGACTCAGCAGCGCATTTTCTCGCAGATTGATAAGGTCGGGTTTCCGCCGGGAGTGATAAACCTGGTGAACGGCGGGCGCGAGGCGGTTGACTGTCTGCTCGACCACCCGGACATCGTTGGCGTGTCTTTTGTTGGCTCGACGCCGGTAGCGAAGTACATATACAAACGAGCGGCTGAAAACGGCAAGCGAGTACAGGCCCAGGGCGGCGCCAAAAATGTGCTGGTCGTCATGCCGGATGCGAACTATGAAAAAGCGATTCCAAATATACTTGGTTCGTGCTTTGGCGCCGCCGGGCAACGTTGCCTGGCCGGCTCGTTGATAGTGGCGGTAGGCGACGCCTACGGCGAGGTGAAACGACGGTTGACCGAAGCGACGGCCAAGATGAAGGTCGGCAATGGTCTGGAGCCGGACACCGACATGGGGCCGGTCATCTCGAAGGAGGCGAAAGAGCGCATCTTGGGTTATATTGACGTGGGGGTGAAGGAAGGCGCTGAACTGCTGTTTGACGGCCGCCAGGTGAAGGTAGAAGGGCATCCAGATGGCTTCTACGTGGGGCCAACCATCTTTGACAAGGTAACGCCGGACATGCGAATCGCCCGCGAGGAGATATTCGGGCCGGTCGTCGGTGTGATTCAGGCCAAAGACCTGGACGAGGCGCTCTCGATCATTGCCAGCAGCCCATACGGTAACTCCGGCTCAATTTACACTGAATCAGGAAAGGCCGCCCGCGAGTTCCGCTACCGAGCGCCGGTTGGCAACGTGGGAATCAACATCGGCGTAGCCGCGCCGATGGCCTATTTCCCATTCAGCGGGCAGAAGTCGTCGTTCTTCGGTTCCCACCACGGGCAGGGAAGGGACGCGATTGACTTTTTCACTGAGCGGAAGGTTGTAATCACCCGCTGGCTGTAACCTACAGCAAAGTGCAAAAGTATTGAGCTTTGTAGCGCAGGGGCTTG
>JBCLEL010000059.1:0-11089 GCA_038913435.1 Chloroflexota bacterium | reverse complement strand
ACAAGGGCGCTGCCAAGCGTTTTAAGATGACTGCTACTGGGAAGATTTTGCGGACCAAAGGATTGAAGAGCCACTTGCGCCGGCGCCGGGCGCCCCGGGCCAAGCGCCTGTACGATAAGATGTTGCCGATGGCTAAGGGCGATGCCAAGCGCATCGGCCGTCTATTACCATATCTTGGATAGTGATAAGGCGGAAGTAAAAAGTTGCCACGAGTAAAACGGGGCGTACCAGCCCACAAGAAGCACAAGAAAGTTCTGACGCTGATGAAAGGTCAGCGGGCAACGCGCCACAGCCTGTTCCGGCGGGCCAACGAGTCAATGCTTAAATCGCTCACCTACGCCTATGCCCACCGGCGCGAAGGGCGCGGCGACATACGCCGGCTCTGGATCGCCAGGATCAACGCCGCCGCCCGACTGGCCGGCCTCACCTACCGCGAGTTGATTCACGGCTTGCGGCTTGCCAACGTATCCATTGATCGCAAGATTCTGAGCGACCTGGCGGTAAGAGACAGCGAGGGATTCAACAGCATCGTGCAAGTCGCAAAAGGGGCGCTCGCCACGGCGAGCTAGCGGCTGTTGCCCAGGATCGAGAGCCGAGACAATCCGACCGTAAAGCTAGTACGTTCTTTACAGAGCGATAAGGGCCGGCGAGAAGCCGGCCTTTTCCTTGCCGAGGGCCCTAAGCTGGCGCTGGCCGGCCTGGCAGCCGGCTGGCAGCCAGCTATCCTGTTTCTCGGCCCCGGCTTTGAGCCGGATGACCAGCTTCAATCGGCGTTGCAGGCCGTGCCAGAGTCGCGCATCTACCAGGTTTCCGAGCGGGTGTTGAAGGCGGCTAGCTCGACGGAGACACCCCAGCCAGTCCTGTCAGCCTTTTCGATACCACAAGTCCCTCCGCCAGCTCCGACCGGCCAGATCGTATGCGTCTTAGACCACTTGCAGGACCCCGGCAACGTTGGCGCTATCTTGCGGACCGCGCTGGCGTCTGGCTTATGCGAGATGGTAGTGCACATTGGCGGCGCTGATCCCTACGGGCCGAAAGTGGTGCGGGCTGCCGCCGGCGCTCATTTCTACCTGAACCTGATCCAGTTCAGCGAGATGGATGATTTCGCCACCTGGTGGGGAGAGCGCAAGCTGTGGTTGACCGACTCTGCCGGCCAGACGCCCTGTTTTGAAGCGGACTGGCGACAGTGTGACGGGATCGTGTTTGGCAGCGAGGGCGCCGGCGTCAGCCAACAGTTGCGCCGGCTTTGCCAGCAGACGGTGGCGGTCCCGATTGACAATCGTGTAGAATCTCTTAACGTCGCGGTTGCCGCAGCAATTGTGTTGTTCGAGGCGGCGCGGCAAGTGAATAGTCAAAAAGGCTGAGACGGAGAGAGTAGGCCGGGCGCAGGTCAACAGAGAGCGGCGATTGCTAGCTGCGAGTCGCCTGATCGTTGGCCGGGCTGAAGGCGCTGTCGCGCGTTTCTGAAGGACTAAAAGCTGGTCTACTCAGAAAGCCCGGCAAACAGTAGGGGTTGACGTAGCCATCCACGTTAGCGGATGAACCTGGCTGGTTGTAGGTGAAGCTCAACCACAGTTAGTGGTGCAGTCGCTATGTGGCAAGTTCGTGCCCTCACCCGTCTCGCTCTGCTTCGCCGGCCTCTCCCTCTGGGAGAGGGTTAGGGTGAGGGTGACGTTACTGCATCAACACATTACCCAATCAGTAGTTAGCTCTCATTGAGATCAGGCCGGGACCGAGTGGTTCGCCTGAGGCGAATCAATAGGGTGGTACCACGGAGTTTTAGGCGCGACTTCGTCCCTGACGGAGTTGCGCTTTTGTTTTTGACCACAAAGACACAAAGGCACTAAGCGGAATACGTTTTATACTGTTTCACTATAAGCAGGATAGGATACGCCTTGCCCAGGCCCCTGCTACGGCTCTTGGCAGATTGAATGGGCACCAAGACATCAGTTGCATCGCAAAAGAGTATTAATACCTAGGAAATAGACTTTGCTTTGTGTCTTAGAGGGTGGGTGAGAAGAGGGACTGCGTCGCCGGACTCAAGTCCGGTCGCTTGGCGGGCGGTCTAAAGGCCGGCCGGGGGAGTGCAGAGGGGCGCAAGCCCCTTTGCCGGGGGGCTAGGGGTGTCCCCTAGCAGAAATTCCCCTTCTCCCGCGCACGGGAGAAGGGGATAAAGGGGATGAGGGCCGTACCCGGCTCCCGTGTATTGCTTTCCCCACACTCTCTTAGTGGTTGATTCGCTGGTTGAGGCAGGTGAATTGTATGGATAATCTGATTGAGCGTCTTCAACAAGTCGAGGCCGAGGCCGGCCAGGCGCTAGCCGCCGCATCGGATGAAGCGGCGCTGGAAGAGTGGCGGGTCAAGTATCTCGGCCGGCGCGGCGTTATCACCGAGGCGCTGCGTGGCCTCGGCGCGCTGCCGGCTGATGAGCGCCCAGGTGTCGGCGCTGTCGCAAACCAGGTCAAAGACCGGCTATCGTCGCTGCTGGCCGAAAAGCAGGAAGCGGTCCGACGAGCCGCTCTCCTTCAGCAGTTAGAACAGCGGCAGGTTGACATCACCCTGCCAGCGCCGCCATTGCGCCGGGGGCAAGCGCACATCACCCAGCAGATATTGCAGGACATCGTTGACGCCTTCGCTCGACTTGGCTTCCAGGTCGCCGAGGGGCCGGAGGTCGAGTTGGACTACTACAACTTCGAGGCGCTGAACATTCCAAAAGAGCATCCGGCCCGCGACATGTGGGACACTTTCTGGATTGATGATAAGGGCCGGCCCGGCGAAGTCCTGCTACGGACCCACACCTCCCCGGTCCAGGTCAGAGTGATGGAACAGACCAGGCCGCCGGTCCGGGTCGTCGTGCCGGGCCGGTGCTACCGCTACGAGGCGGTTGACGCTACCCACGAGTCAATCTTCTACCAAGTGGAAGGATTAGCGGTTGACGAATCATTGACGATGGCCGACCTGAAGGGAACGCTAGTCAGCTTCGTTCACACCATATTTGGGCCGAAGCGACGAGCCAGGTTCCGCTGCGATTACTTTCCGTTCGTCGAGCCGGGCGTAGAGATGGCGATTGACTGCCACGGCTGCGGCGGCTCCGGCTGCCGGCTCTGCAAACACACCGGCTGGATCGAGATCATGGGCGCCGGCATGGTCCATCCCAATGTCTTGGCCGGCGTCGGCTACGACCCCAATGTCTATACCGGCTTCGCCTTTGGCATGGGGCCGGAGCGGATAGCAATGTTGAAATACGGCATTGACGACATCCGCCTGTTTTACGGCAACGACCTGCGCTTCTTGCGCCAGTTTGGACCGTTGGAGGTGGCTCGATGAGGGTTTCCCTAAACTGGCTCAAAGACTACGTTGATCTGACCAGGCCGGCAGGCGAGATTGCCCACCTGTTGACAATGGCTGGCGTCGAGGTGGCCCAGGTCAACGAGATCGGCGCAAACTGGGCCCATATCTACGTGGGCAGGATTAGCAAGCTCGAAAGGCATCCGAACGCCGACCGTCTGCTGTTGGCGACGGTTGACTACGGGCGCGAGCCGGTCATCGTCGTCACCGGCGCGCCAAACCTGGCAGTCGGCGTCCATGTCCCGCTGGCGCTGGCTGGTGCGGTCCTGGTTGATCCCTACAGCGACCAGCCGCACAAGATGACGTTGAAACCAACTAAGCTGCGCGGCATCCTATCGGAAGGGATGGTCTGCTCGGCAAAGGAGCTGGGTCTCGGCGACGACCATGAGGGCATCCTGATACTTGACCCTGATAGCGAGATTGGCCGCGACCTGCGCGACGAGCTGGGCGATACGATATTCGTCCTGGAGGTCACACCGAACCGGGGCGATTGCCTCTCGATGCTCGGAGTGGCCTATGAGATCGCCGCTCACCTCGACAGCAAGGCGCAGGCGCCGGCGGTAGAGTGGGCCGGTGTTGGACGGCCGGCCAGCGAGCTGGTCTCAATCGAAATCGCCGACCCGGACCTCTGCTACCGATACTGCGGCACGGTGATTCGGGGAGTCAAGGTTGGCCCTTCGCCAAGGTGGCTCCGCAAGCGATTGACGGCGGCCGGCCTGCGCCCGATCAATAGCGTCGTTGACGTGACCAACTACGTCATGTGGGAGCTTGGCCAACCGCTGCATGCCTTCGACTTCGACACCTTGCGCGGCGGCAAGATCGTCGTCCGGCGGGCAAATGCCGGCGAGCGGATGGTCACCATTGACCATGAGGAGCGCGAGTTAGACAGCGATACGCTGGTGATCGCCGATAACGAGCGGCCGGTGGCGTTGGCCGGCGTCATGGGCGGCGTGGACACCGAGGTCAGCGAGAGCACCGTCAACGTCCTGATCGAGTCGGCCACCTTCAACCAGACCAGCATCCGCAAGACGGTCCGGAAGCAGAAGCTGCCGTCCGAGGCTTCACGCCGGTTTGAGAAGGGGCTGCCGTTGGAGCTAGCGAGGATCGCGGTTGATCGCGCAACGCGCCTGATGGTGGAAGTTGCCGGCGGACAGGCGGCGCCGGGCGTAGTTGATGTCTGCCCCGAACCGCCCAAGCCGCATGTCATTGACTTTCCCGTCAGCGAGGTCAGGCGGTTGCTCGGCGTTGAGCTAAGCAAGGAAACAATCGTCTCGAACCTCCGACGATTGTCAGTCGGCGTCGAAGATCGAGGCGACATTCTGACGCTGAAGCCACCGTATTGGCGTCGTGACATTCGCCATAAAGCCGATGTCTGCGAGGAAATCGCCCGCATCATTGGCTACGACCGGCTGCCGACGCGATTGCTGTCCGGCTCGATCCCGGAGCCACAACCAAACCAGTTCTGGCAAAATAGCCGCCTGCTGCGCGAGTTGCTGGTTGGCCTCGGCATCAACGAGATCGTGACCTATCCGCTGGTCAGCAATGCAAGGCAAAGCCGGGTTCCACAGGGGACTGTCCTTCAGTTGAAGGACGACGTCAACGAGTTCGACGAGCGGTTCAATCCTTCGGTCGAGCCGTTGAAGCTGCTGAACCCGCTCAGCGCCGACGCCGACAGCCTGCGCGTCAACACGATATGCCAGCTTCTTGAAACGTTGCGCGACAATCTGCGCTACCGGGACCGTGACCTTGACCTCTTCGAGATTGGCCGGATCTATCTACCGCAGGACGGGAAACTTCCTGACGAGCGCAACGTACTATCAGTCGTCCTCTACAAGAATCGGTCTGGCCGGCGTTGGGGTCAGGTGGAGGCGCAGGACTTCTACGATGGCAAGGCGGTGGCGAGCGCCATCGCCGGCCGGTTTGGCGTCGTGGTGTCCTATGATCGTTTGGAGCACCCCTTGTTTTTGGCCGGCCGGTCGGCCTCCGTCCGCGATCCAAACACCGGCGAACTGCTAGGCGCGGTTGGCGAAATACATCCAGATGTGCTAGGCGGATTCGACATCAACGAGTCCGCTGTCCTGGTTGTATTTGACCTGGACCGGCTGTTCCAACGGGCGGCTGACCGCCGGCGCTACCGTCAGTTGCCGCGCTATCCGGCCATCCGGCAGGACCTGGCGGTGTTTGTCGCTCAATCAACGCCGGCCGCCCAGGTTGAGCAGGTCATCCGCGAGGTCGGGCAACCGTTGCTAGAGTCGGTCGAGCTATTTGACGTGTACCAAGGGGAGCGGATCGGCGGTCATTCCTGGGAAGGACGCAGCCTGGCCTACCACCTGACCTATCGGCTCGCAGACCGGACCTTGACCGATGAGGAAGTGGCCGGCAAGCATGGCGAGATCATCAAGACGTTGGAGGGCCGGCTGCAAGCCCAGTTGCGGGCGTAGCGCCCACAACGTTTTCTAGTGAGATTGCTTCGCTTCGCTCGCAATGACCTTTACCGTTGTCATTGCTATAGCGGAGTGCAAAAGCATTGAGCTTTGTAGCGCAGGGGCTTGTCCCCTGCATAGGGACGGGCGGGGCACAAGGCCCCGCGCTACTGTTAAAATCGCAACAAGCAGTAAGGTTGAGTAATGCGGATCAATTATTATGCTCAATGCTGTAAATGCGATAGCAAGTGCTGCGGGCGGGTCTCAGACCCGCCCCTACGATACACGGTGGTTAAATCTCCCGCCGGCCTTCAATCGCTCTGGTCAACGTGACCTCGTCGGCATATTCCAGATCGCCACCAACCGGCAACCCGCGAGCTAGCCGGGTGATGAGCATGCGCCTTTCGCCTATCAGCCGGCTGATATACATTGCCGTCGCTTCGCCCTCCAGGTTCGGATTAGTTGCCAGGAGCAGCTCGGAGAAGTTGTTCTGCTCCAACCGTGTCATTAGCTCATTTATCTTCAAGTCCTCCGGACCGATCCCATCAACCGGAGATATTGCGCCGTGCAGGACGTGGTATAACCCGTGATAGCTGCCGGTCCTGTCGAGGGCAATGACATCCAGCGAGTCTTCGACTACGCATATCTTGCTGCGGTCACGACTCTCACTGGAACATATCCCGCAGACCGGCTGCTCGCTGATGTGAAAGCAGACTTCGCATAATATGACGTTGTCTTTCATATCAAGGACCGCACGGGCTAAAGCCCTGGCCTGCTCAGCCGGCGCCTTTAGCAGGAAGAAGGTGAGCCGTTGAGCGGTGCGAGGCCCGATGCCGGGCAATCGCTCAAACTCCTCAATCAGTCGCGCCACTGAAGTTACGCTAATTCCGCCAGCCAAGTATTCCTCCGGTTTTCTAACTCATTAAAGGACAAAGGGCAGTCAACTCATGCGAGAAGCTGGACCAATGATTGCTCCGGCAGTCCCCATCGCTCGGCATCCCACCTATAATAGTAATAAGATTGTGCGAATCAGACTACTCTCGGTGATATCTGTCGCCACAGTCAGTCTGGTCAATCATATAGCTTGAGGCGTTGAATGAAGATTATCCTACAACAGGACGTAGAAAAACTCGGTAAGTCAGGCCAAATCAAAGAGGTCAGCGACGGCTATGCGCGTAACTATTTGATACCGCGTGGTCTAGCGATGCTGGCGAGCGCGTCATCTATCAATCTGGCCAAGCAGCAGGCGACGACTCGCCACAAGCAGGAAGAACGAGAGCATAAGGAAGCCGGCCAACTGGCAGCTTCGCTGGCCGAGACAACCCTTACAATCAAAGCTAAGGTCGGCGAGCAGCATCGGCTCTTCGGCTCGATCACCGCCGCTGACATCGCTGAGGAGTTGGAAAAAACCACCGGTTTCAAGGTTGACCGGCGCAAAATCCACGTCAGCGAGCCGATACGTTCCATCGGTAGTCACACGGTGGACATTCATCTTGGGCCGGACCTCAACCCCACGCTGACAGTTGTAGTTGAGCCGGAGTAGGGGCGACCCGGCGGGTCGCCCCTACACGTTGACTGAGGGAAAGTAGGAAACGGTTATGGCCGTAGCGGAAAAAAGCCCCCCTCTTAACCTGGAAGCTGAACGGGCTACTCTCGGCGCGATCCTTATTGACGCCAATGCGATCAGCACGATTGCGCCATTCTTGAAGGCGACTGACTTCTATAGTCCGGCTCATCAGATGATCTTTGCTGCCCGACTCGACCTCTACGAGCGCCGGCAGCCCGGCGATTTCATCACCCTATCGGACGAACTGAACCGGCGTGACCAGCTAGACAAGGTGGGCGGACAAGCCTACCTGGCCTCGCTCATAAACGCTGTGCCCACCACTGCCCACGTTGAACATTACGCTCGAGTTGTCGAACGCTGCTCGATTATGCGCCGGCTGATCGAGGCGGCCGGCCGGATCGCGGCCATCGGCTATCAGGACCCGTCCGATGTGGACCAGGCGCTTGACGAAGCCGAGCGAGAGCTATTCCTGGTCTCACAGCGGAGGGTGTCGCAGGAGTTCGTGCCGCTACGCGAAGCTTTGGCTACCTATTTTGACCAGATTGACTATCTGCACCAGCATCGTGGTGAAATCGTCGGTCTGCCAACCGGCTTTCATGACCTGGACCAATTGACCGGCGGGCTTCACCCATCGGACCTGATTATCATCGCCGGCCGGCCGGCTGTCGGCAAGACTAGCTTCGCGCTATCTATAGCACGCAATATCGTGATTAGTGTCAAGGCGCCCATTGCGATGTTCAGTCTGGAGATGTCGGTTGAGCAGTTGGTGCAACGGTTGCTGTGCATGCAGGCCAACGTGGACTCGCACCGCTTGCGCTCAGGGTATATAGACGAGTTTGAGTGGCGACGCATATCGGAAGCTTTTGGTGAGCTATCGGAAGCACCCATGTTCATTGATGACACAGCCAACATCAGCATCCTCGAACTGCGGATGAAGGCCCGCCGGCTGAAGTCCGAGCGCGATATTAAGCTGTTGATTGTGGATTACTTGCAACTGATGCGAGGTCGTGGTCTGGAAAACCGGGTGCAAGAAGTGTCGGAGATCTCGCGTGGACTGAAGGCGTTGGCCCGGGAGCTGGACATCCCGGTCATCGCTCTATCGCAGCTCTCGCGGGCGATTGAGTCGCGCCAAGACCACCGGCCGATCCTCAGCGACTTGAGGGAATCTGGCAGCATCGAGCAGGATGCCGACATCGTGATGTTTACTCACCGCGAGGAACTGTACAATCCAGAGACTGACAAGCGAGGTATCGCCGACATCATCGTTGCCAAGCATCGGAATGGCCCGACGGGGCAGATACCGCTGCGATTCTTCCAGTCGCAGACCCGCTTCGCAGACCTGGAACTGTACCGGAGTCCGGATGAGTAAGACCTCCGTGACTATGCAACGATTCAAGGGTTTTGACGCCGGCTCCCAGCGGGCAGTGAGGATTCCAGAGCAGTTTTTCAATGAGCTGCTCCCGGAGATAGACAATCTCGACGAGCTGAAGCTGGCTCTGGCGGTTGTATATCTTTCGCTTGAACGAGCGACCGAGTCCGCCTCCTTCACTCTATCTGATCTTGAAAATAACGCTCTCATCCGGCTCATACATGCCCGTTCCACCGGTCGTGAATCGTTAAACGACACGCTGGGACGGTTGTTGAAGCGCGGAGTGGTGATCGAGGTAAGCGGCTCCGATGAACCCGAATTGCAGTTTGCCTTGAACTCGCCGCGAGGCCGCAAGCTGCGCCAACAAGGCGCGGTTGCGCCTTCAATGGTAGACCGTAGGGGCGGTTCGCGAACCGCCCCTACGGAACTAAAAAACATATTCAGCCTCTACGAGGACGCGATTGGCGCGGTTTCTCCGCTGATAGCCGACGATCTCCGGCAGGCGGAAAAGCTGTATCCAGGCGATTGGGTCGAGGAGGCATTTAAGGTGGCGGTCAGGTACAACAAGCGCAGTTGGCGCTACGTCCAGACCATCTTAGAGCGTTGGGCGCGTGATGGAAGATAATAGCAGACCGGTCGCCAGCGTACTCGCAACTATACATATCCCTCAGCCAACAGCCGAGGCGCCGGCTGCCCAGGAAACTGAGGTGTGTCCCGCCTGCAAAGGAGTCGGCTGGCTCAGGAGAAACGTGCCGGTGGACCACCCATATTTTGGACGGCCGGTCATGTGCCACTGCCTGATAGACCGCCTCGAGTCATACAAGCTCGCTGAGCTGCGCCGGCTATCCAGCCTTGACCGCTATCAGGACAAAACCTTCAAGAGTTTTGATCCTAAAGTGGATGGTGTAGACCTGGCATACCAAGAGGCCCGCCGGTTTGCCCGAGACCCTCAAGGCTGGATGCTCTTGCGAGGATCGCGTGGCTGCGGCAAGACTCATCTAGCCGCTGCTATTGCCCACCACACTCTAGACCAACGGACAAGGGTCTTGTTCACTGTCGTCCCTGAACTGCTAGACCATCTGCGGGCCACTTTTGGTCCGAACAGCGAGGTCAAATACGACGAACTTTTTGACAGTGTGCGCACAACCAATCTCCTGATACTGGATGACCTGGGCACTGAGAATGCCACGCCTTGGGTCCAGGAGAAGTTATTTCAATTATTTAACTACCGTTACGATTATCGCCTACCAATGGTGGTCACCACCAATCGTCCGCTGACCACTCTAGACGAACGAATCGTATCGCGCTTACTGGACAAGGAGTTGTGCCGAGATATCGAGATCAAAGCCAAAGACTACCGTGAACGCGAGAAGCACCAACGCCGGCGTCGCTAATCCTCCAACTCAATCGAGGACTGGCCGGCGGATAGCTCTTGCAGCCCTGCGCCGGTCAGGATATGCAGCCTTCCGTCGTCGCCCACTCGCTGTATCCGGCCAATCAGGCCGGCCTGTTGGCCGGCCTTTACCCGGACTAATCGTCCTTCCAGCGATAGCCTGTCACGCCAGCGGTCTATGATTTCCTGCTGCCCCTGGGCGGATTTTTGAAGGCCGGCTAGTCCTTCGCCTATGCGCGCTAGGATGCGACCTGCCAGTTCGCTACGGTCTATTGGATGTCCAATCGCTTGCAACAGGCTGCCGGCCTCAGCCGGCAGGCCGGCCAGTTCGCTCACGGTCAAGTTGACGTTGACTCCGACTCCAATGACCGCGTACTCGATCTCGTCACCGATCCAGGACGCCTCGACCAGCAGGCCGGCGACCTTGCGGTCACCTGATAGGACATCGTTCGGCCAGCTTAGCTGGACCAGAAGGCCGGTGACATCCAGGATGCCATCGGCGACGGCCAATGCTGCCAGAGCCGGCAGCAAGCCGGACGGTACGGACGGTCGGGCAGGTCGCACCAGCGCTGACATCAGCAGGCATCCGCCGGCCGGCGCAATCCAGATTCGGCCGGCTTGACCACGGCCGGCCGATTGGTAGTCGGCTACGACCGCAAGCTGCTGAGAGGGGCGTGTCATCGCCATCTGGCGGGCTACATCTTGCGTCGAGGTGACTTCTGCAACGACGTGGACTTCCCACCCGCCACCGGCTCGAACCTGTATTCTTTCGGCTGATAGCTCGTCTGCTCGCATGGTGACTGCTCCCGCAATTAAAAAAACGCCGGATGGCTTACACCATCCGGCGTTCTCGCCGAGCGGCAACGCCCGGCTAGTCCGCCATTCCGGCCGGCGAGTCTAGGACATCGCCGGACCGGAGAGGCGTGCGGGATCTAGCCGAGCGCTACCACTCTGACTACATGAACTATCCAAATGCACACCACCTCCTT